>JAUVON010000215.1 GCA_030599175.1 Desulfobulbaceae bacterium
AAGTATACCACAGACACGTACCTCCCCGCCAATTTGCCCTTTGTTGTTCAGCGTCGAAATTAGACCCCTTATCAGCGTTGAATATTGACCCCCCTGGTTCCAAAAGAAGAATATCTTTTCTGTTTAAAACCTCTGCTGGCTAGTGGATTAAGAGATTTTAAACAGGAAAGATATTTGGTTTGAGGGGTCAACCTTGGAAGCTGAAAGGGGGTCAATATTGCACGTTGTTTAACAATGAAGAGACCACTACATTAGGATTCAGGTAGACATTTTTAACCTGGGTAGTGCTTCTTTATAAATCGGAGTAGGTCTGGCCAGCTTTCCACCCTAATGTTATGGCCTGTATCGTAGGAAATATGTTGGAACGGAAACTTATATCGGTTTTCTTCAAGCCTTCGGATAATTCTCTTCGACATTTCTGTTGATGGCCAAATTTTATCTTTTTCGCCGGAAAGCAAAAGGACTGCAGCAGACATATTTTCAACAGGAATAGCAAAGGGCTGTACTTCTTCCTTATCGTATATGATTTCCCACCATTGATTGTAGTTGACAACAGCTTTTTGGTAGTCTACATAGGGGATTTCTTTGCCTTCAAAAGTCCAAGCAGAGCCAGAAACCTTTCTTTTTTTGTCATAGGCCCCTCCAACATAGGCACTTGAAACGAGGGCGACCACCGTCGATATCTTGGGGTACTGTATTGCAAGCAACAGAGCAGCTTCGCCCCCACGAATATTTCCGATAACTGCAAACCGCCCTTTGCTTGTCTGGGGTTGATCTTCCGTCCAGTCCATCGCCTTCTTGAAATACTCAAGAGGAATATGGCGTAGCTTATTGGGGATTTGGCCACTGCTGTTGTAGTCGAAATATGCAAGGGTGAGTACGGTGTAGCCAAGATTTACTAAATCTTCAGGATAGTTTTGATAGTTGTCGTAAAAATTACCGCCACTTGACCCCCCAATAAAGATGATGGGAGGCCGCTGCGTCGACCCCTTTTTGAAATAGTAGGTTGCCACCAAGCCATTGTCGTTGACAACCTTTCTTTCAACCGCACAGCAGTATGTCGTTGACCAGACGCTTATAATTAAAACAAAGTAAAATAATGGGTAGCGTAGTAGAGTTTCTGGAATAACTTGAATGCTCTTACTGGTCATAGTTAGCCAGGAGTTGTTTGTTTTTAGTTAATCCCTCTGTACATACCATTGAATATATCATAATTTATGGTTGTTTTCTGTGTTTTAATCATAATCAGCTTCGCTGATTCCGCAAAACTGGACCACCTTTTAGGACAGGTCACAATATAAAATTGATCCGACATCATCATGTGACGGTGAAATTGGTTCCTTTAAATAGGAATAAGGTGCAAAAATATGGACACAAACCGTGCTACTCAGAATTTGGTGAAAGGTTACGTTTGAGCAGAGTCTGTACTGCTGGCCGTGTGCCAGGAATTCGATTTCGAGATAGACAATAAGGTTATTCCCCGAATTGCTTTCGGTTTTGCCGGCGGGATTGGCAATACAGGTGCCGTTTGTGGGGCTGTTGCTGGTGCTGTAATGGCTATTAGCCTTATAATTGACAGAGGTGACACAATGGAGGAAGCCATCGGTACCTTGGAAGTGGTAAAAGAGTTTCGTCAACTCTTTGAGAACGAGATGGGAACCATCTCCTGCCGTGAATTAACAGGAATAGATTTGAGCACGGAAGAGGGGGTCAGTCAACTCATGGGTTCTGACACTCCCCAGACGGTCTGTATTCCAGCAGTCGGTGTGGCTTACCAACTGGTGGTTGACCTATTAAATAAAACTTCGTAGTCAGGTACGGTAGTAACTGAACTCATATACGACGGTTGCCGAAATAATTGACGGTAAAGGCTCAAAGTAAAACCGACACGACCGTTCAACGGATAAGGCAAAGATTGCCAGAGCAAACTTCCGCCTAATTATTATTTTCCCAACTTTACACTACGACTGTTCAGGTCTTGTTTTCCAAAGTCGTAAATTTCCTGATTCTGTATTTTTGCTAGTTTTGTAAGTGGTCAGGCTAAAAAGGTTAAATTAGTGTCTGTTTGCCATCTTTTTACCTTACCAAATCATATCCTCACTTTTCTCAAAATAATTCTTCCTCAAAACCGCACAGCAATGACTTTAACGGAGCTGCCATTTACTTTTAATCAGTGTCACGCTGTTGCCTTGACGACCTCCCCACTATTCACATATAATTAAACTATAATAACATTCAGTTTAAAGCGAGATAAAGCCAAACTTGTCATAAGATAAGGACGGAAAGCTACGGGTCTCAACAGATAGCCGAGCTGCCTTGAGAAGAGGTAGTTCGGCTTTTTTGTTTTCCTACCAGCCTCTTACTGAATGTCCATTTGTTTTTGTCATTCATGGCATGAATATTTTTTACACTGAAGTTGTTTTGGAACAGAGCGAGCCGATACTGTGAAAGTTGAAAAGATAATAGCAAGGACAGTACATATTCGTATGGTGTCTGGTATTCTGTTAGAGATTTCCGCGACAAATAACCATCCACACAATACCTAATTTTAAAATAAAGGAGGTTAGAAAATGAACCTTATTTCAAAGATTCTGGCACCAATTGATTGTTCTGAAGCATCTATTAACGCTTTGAATTATGCAATAAAAATTGCAAAAAAGCATCGTGCAGAACTTACAGTTCTTTATGTCGTATCCTATCTAAAGGGCACTGGTTCGCAGGCTTTCTCTAAGGATAAAGGACCCAACCTTACGATCAAAAAAGGAGCAAAGAATCAACTTGAAGAGTCTTGGAAATCCTTGGGTGAAAATGAGATAGAAGCTGACTTAGTAGTCGAATATGGTGATCCATTTACTGAGATCATGCATTGTGCTAAATCCAAAAAAAATGATGTTATCGTAATGGGGTCACATGGGAGGACCGGATTGATGCATGTTGTAATGGGTAGTGTAGCAGAAAAAGTTGTAAGATATTCTCCTATTCCTGTATTAGTCGTAAAAGATGAAAGCCATGATCTTTTTCAAAAGTTTGACTATGAATATGATCTACACAAACAGTATTAGAAAAATCAAGCCGATAATTGAGGTATGTACGGTAAATTTGTTCAAGGGTATAATTAATGGCGTCATAAAAAACTCGCCAGTTTCTTCATTCCCGCGTAGGAGGATGCGCTATGGACAAGAGTCAATACAGACGACGAGACAGGTTAATAGAAGAAAAACAACACGATACATACAGAGAGGATAAAAAGTGGCCGGAGCCTACAGCATGTAAGGAATGCAATGCCGTGTACATTGAGGGCCGTTGGACCTGGTATGAACCACCCCTTAAAGCCAATAAGGTGGTTTGTCCCGCCTGTCGACGTATTACCGAAAATTATCCGGCCGGATATCTGGAGCTGAGGGGAACCTTTTTCAACAAGCATCGTGAGGAAATGCTTAATCTCATTCGCAACGAAGAAAAGCAGGAAAAAGATGAGCATCCCTTGGAAAGAATCATGACCATAACCGAGGAAGATGGTCAGACTCTGATAACGACTACCGGCATCCACATTGCCCGCCGTATCGGCAAGGCAGTCTCCCGTGCTTATCAGGGCGACCTCTCATTCACCTATGGTAAGAGTGAAAAATCTATCCACGTTATCTGGAGCAGATAGCAGTTTTTTCCTGACAATCAATTTTCGGAAATGCTCAGGAACAAGGTTAAGTGGTCGCTTGCTTGCCGGTGGTTGATCTTGCTACTGCACATCTCCATCTAAACCAGCATATTTTCCCACTTCAAAAAGCGTTGCGTTACTACTATTACCATCAATTTAGTTGGATTATTGCCATACATAGGTTTCACATTGCTCCCTTGACCGTCATGCCTGAGGATATCCGCATGCCGCAACCATTAGAAAGTTTATAAAGCCATTGATCGATTTGTCGGTACACATTGGACAATAAGAGCAAATGATTTCAAAATCATTCTTTTTTCCCCATCATAGCTTGTATCATGTCTATTGGCAGGGGGAAAACAATAGTGGTGGAATTTTCATTTGATATATCGTTAAGGGTTTGCAGGTAACGAAGCTGCAGTGCCTGTGGGTTCTTGCAAATGACATTGGCTGCAGCCAGCAGTTTTTCCGAGGCCTGCAGTTCCCCTTCGGCATGAATAACCTTTGCCCTCCGTTCACGCTCAGCCTCGGCCTGTTTGGCAATGGCCCGCACCATGTTCTCATTAAGATCAACATGTTTGATCTCAACATTGGTCACCTTGATCCCCCAGGCATCGGACTGCTTATCAATTATTTCCTGTAGGTCTGCATTCATTTTGTCACGCTCTATCAGCATCTCGTCCAGTTCATGCTGGCCAAGAATGGAACGTAGTGTGGTCTGGGCAAGCTGGCTGGTGGCATTGTAATAATCTTCAACCTGGATAATAGCTTTTTCCGGGTCAACCACACGAAAATAGAGGACCGCATTAACCTTAACCGTGACATTGTCCCTGGAAATAACGTCCTGGCTGGGCACATCCATAGTGATCACCCGCAAATCAACGCGTACCGCCTGCTGGATGCCGGGAACAACGATCCGCAGTCCAGGTTTCTTGACAACCTGAAAGCGACCCAGGAAAAAAACTACCAGCCGTTGATACTCCGTTACAATTTTCAGAGTAAGAGCGAGAAAGCCGATTATCAGTATAAAAAAGAAAGCATAGGGAATTAAGTTAATGGGAATCATGTCATGTCCTCCTCTAATATGTTGACTTGCAACAGTAATCCGTCCTGGGATATCACCTGAACCTTTTGGCCCTTCTTCACCGGTGTCGGGGAGAGTGCCCGCCAGGATTCACCGAGCACCCATATCCGGCCCTCGTCGGTAAAGTCGGCTATGGCTTCGCCGATACTTCCGACCATTACCTCTGCACCGGTTCGTACTTTTTTTCTGCTGATAGTAAATAGCCTGCTCATCACCCACAGGATGAAAGCTGCAGAGGCAAGAGCTGTACCGCCGATCAGGTAGATAGAGATGCGCATGCTTTCTTCATCCATCAGGATGATAGAGCCAACCACAAAAGAAACAATACCGCCAACCCCCAAGGCACCGAAACTAGGAGCAAAGGCTTCTGCCGCCATGAAGGCAATGCCAAGGAAGATCAGGGCCAGCCCGGCATAATTGATCGATAAAATCTGAAAGGCATACAGAGCCAGGAGCAGGCAGATGCCCCCCACCACGCCCGGTAGGACAAAACCAGGGTTAGCCAGTTCGTATATAAGGCCATAGATGCCAAGAAGCATCAGCATATAGGCAACATTGGGATCAGTGACAACGGCCAG
>JAUVON010000302.1 GCA_030599175.1 Desulfobulbaceae bacterium
AAGTTCCACGAGAAAGCGGCGATTGATCTCATAGATGATCTGCAGATGACGGGGCAGCACCTTTCCCATCATATCCACCTGCCACCGTTCCAGAGCCTCTGGCATGAGGGTATGATTGGTATAGCCAAAAGTATTCACACAGATATGCCACGATTCCTCCCAGCCAAGCCCTTCAATATCGAGGAGGAGCCGCATAAGTTCCGGAATGGCAATGGCGGGATGGGTGTCATTGAGCTGCACAGCCACCATGTCGGTAAATTTATCGAAAGTCTCATGCTTCTTTTTATACCGCCTCATAATATCCTGGAATGTTGCGGCAACAAAAAAGTACTGCTGCTTCAATCGCAATTCCTGCCCGGCATAGTTATGATCCGGAGGATAAAGCACCTTGGAGATTGTCTCCGAACTCACTTTGGATTGAACCGCACCTATATAATCTCCCTCACTGAAATCCTTCAGATCAAGTTCTCTAGAAGATTGAGCCGACCAGAGCCGCATATTTATCACATGATCATTTCTATATCCCGGCACCAGTATATCAGAGGCTCGCGCTTTAACATCTCTGGTGTTTACCCATTTGGTCCTGTAATTTCCGTCACCATTCTGGTAACTTGTCACATCACCGAAGAATTGTACATTGAAGATCGGCTGGGAGCGATCAAATTCCCATGGAGTACCATCGACCAGCCAGTTATCAGGGCCTTCAACCTGATATCCATCAACCAACTGCTGAAAAAAGAGACCATACTCATAACGTATGCCATACCCATAGGCAGGAATTTTAAGAGTGGCAATAGAATCCATAAAACAGGCTGCCAAACGTCCAAGACCACCGTTGCCAAGAGCTGCATCCTCCTCCTGGTCCCGGATCTCCGACATATCAAAGCCAAGATCCTCAACAGCTTGTTTTGCGGCTCTCAGGATACCAAGATTAGTCATACTGTTGCCAAGACTCCGCCCAATTAAGAATTCAAGAGAAAGGTAGTAGACCCTCTTTTTTTCCTTTGCATAAAATGTTTTCTGGGTCGAGATCCATTTTTCCACCATAATATCCCGCATGGTATAGGCCAGTGCCTTATACACATCCCTTGCGCCGGATCGCTCAGGATCGCGACCCTGGAAGCTCATCAGATGATGAATAATGTTTTCCCTTATTGCCTTTACAGTTGTGGGGAAATGGATTTCGGAGGAGAATTTCTTCTTCTGCCCGGTTTGCGACTTAACTGTTTCCATAACCTTCATATAGTAACCCTCTCCAGGGGAACGACTTTTATTGCTGCTTATTTTCGTAGAAGAACTGCATGCCATCTCTGGACAAATTGTACCGGCAGATATATCTATTTTAGAACCGGCTGTTAATGGCGGTGTAAAAACTCTTCATCCGGAGTCTCGCAAGCTCGCTTACCTGCCTCGTTGCTGCAATATAACAACGAAGCAGATATTGGCTACTATCTCTTTCAGTAATTTATAGAATAGCTTACCAGGTATCCTGTTTTTGGGTAAATTTATGTTTTTCATTGAAGCAGACACCACATTGTAGTATATCGACGTCAGATTAGTTAATTTTTTTTAAAACCCGTTCTATCGCCCCAGCATTATAATCAGAGGAGATCCATGGCTGCAGATAAATCAAAACAGAAGAACCGCAATCCTTTAGTAATCTATTTCATGATTTTCATCCTTGGCTTTTTAACAGGTGTTGGATTTACTGTATTTAAAACAGGTGGAACCGGTTCGGACACAGCTGAAGTCAGCAGTCAACAAAGCGATAATCAAGATGAAGAAACCCATCAAGCCATCCTCAGCCTCGAAGCTGAGGTTACCGCCAGCCCTGATAATTTCCAGGCATGGAGACAACTGGGAAACCTCTACTATGATCATAATGACCCGGAAAAAGCGATTAGTGCCTATACAAAATCACTGGAACTGCATTCGGGTGATGCCAATTTGCTTACCGATCTCGGCGTGATGTACCGCCGGACAAAGCAGTCTGAAAAGGCCATAGAATTTTTTAACAAGGCGATACAAATGGCTCCGGATCATGAACCGGCCAGGTTTAATAAAGCGATTGTATATATGTATGATCTTAATAACCCCGGCGAAGCAATTGCCAGCCTGGAGGAACTTCTCCAAATCAATCCACAGGCTCGAGCTGCCAACGGCGAACTCATCAGCGACTTCGTAAAAAATATTAAGTCGGAAACCACCGGCAAAAAGTAAAATGAATCCATCCTGGACCCAGGAAAGGAAATACTTTATGAAATTTGAAACAAAGGCACTGCACGCAGGCCAGACCATCGATCAGGATACACTCTCAAGAGCAGTTCCCATATACCGGACAAGTGGCTACATGTTCAAAAACACTGAGCATGCAGCAAATCTTTTTGCCTTAAAGGAGCTCGGTAATATCTACACCAGAATAGGTAACCCAACCCAGAATATTCTTGAGCAAAGAATGGCACAACTGGAAGGCGGAGCAGCAGCCCTTGCCCTCTCTTCCGGAACTTCGGCAATTTTTTATTCCATCATAAATATTTGTGGACAGGGTGATGAAGTAGTATCGGCAAACAACCTCTATGGCGGTACATTTTCCCAATTCGACACTATTTTACCTCAATTTGGTATAAAAGTGCGAATGGTGGATCCATCTGATCTCGGAAATTTTGAAGCGGCAATCAATGCAAACACCAGGGCCCTCTACTGTGAAACCCTCGGCAACCCGGCCCTCAACATGACCGATCTTGAAGGACTGGCAAAAATAGCCCAAAACCATAACCTGCCCCTTATCGTCGATTCCACCTTTACACCGCCCTGCATGCTGCGCCCAATTGAATATGGAGCTGACATTGTCATTCATTCCCTCACCAAGTGGATTGGCGGACACGGCACCTCCATTGGCGGCATAGTGATCGACAGTGGTAAGTTTGACTGGACTGACAGCAAGTTCACCCTCTACAACGAGCCTGACAAATCATACCATGGTCTTCGCTATGCCCATGATCTGGGTGACCTGAACCCTGTTGCCTTTGCCCTCCGCATGCGGCTTGTTCCCCTCAGAAATCTTGGCGCGTGCATCTCTCCGGACAACTGCTGGGCAATCCTGCAGGGTGTTGAAACATTGAGTCTGAGAATGGAGCGGCACTGTGAAAATGGCGCTGCAGTGGCCAGCTTTCTCGAAAAACATCCCGGGGTGGACTGGGTCCACTATCCCGGCATCCCCGGATCTCCCGGTCACAAAAACGCTCTTAAATATCTTGGAAACAGTTTTGGCGGCATGATTGCTTTTGCCATAAAAGGAGGTCTTGAAACGGGCAGGAAATTTATCGACTCACTGGAGCTCGTATCTCACCTTGCAAATGTCGGTGATGCCAAATCCCTTGCTATCCACCCTGCCTCCACCACCCACTCGCAGTTATCACCCGAACAACTGCAGACGGTTGGGATTGATGAGGGCATGATCAGGCTTTCTATCGGTATTGAGCATATCGACGATATAACAGCAGACATCAGCCAGGCAATAGAAAAAGCACAATAGTGTACAGTAATGTAACAAAGCAGATGACCAGGAAAATCAGCCATAGCCGCTCTTCAGTTGGTATAGTCGAAAAGCAATTCTATACCTTTGCCCACCCTCCCAGGCTGCTGGTACTTGAAAGCGGAGCTGAATTCGGGCCGGTGACCATCGCCTATGAAACCTACGGCACCCTTGCCGAAGATAAAAGCAATGCCATACTCGTAGCCCATGCATTTTCAGGCGATTCCCATGTCGCCGGCTACTATCGAGACGATATCGAAAACGAAAAATCCGGGTGGTGGGATTCGATGGTAGGGCCGGGAAAAGGCATC
>JAUVON010000008.1 GCA_030599175.1 Desulfobulbaceae bacterium
CAGCAGAAGCGGAAAAGATGACTTTTTTCAGGATCGGTACCGGCGGTACCGGCGGAACATATTATCCTATTGGTGGTTTGATTTCCCACTGCATCTCCAACCCGCCCGGCTCGAGGCCCTGCGATAAAGGTGGAAGTTGTGGTGTCCCTGGCCTGGTTGCCATAGCACAATCGGCCAACGGC
Organism: Desulfobulbaceae bacterium; assembly: GCA_030599175.1. Taxonomy (GTDB): domain Bacteria; phylum Desulfobacterota; class Desulfobulbia; order Desulfobulbales; family Desulfocapsaceae; genus Desulfomarina. The sequence continues at coordinate 183 of JAUVON010000008.1, forward strand.
TCAGTGGCTAATATCAACGCCATCAAATCCGGGGTATTGGAGTCGGGCTTTTCACAGTCGGATGTCGCATACTGGGCTTATACTGGAACCGGTATTTTTGAGAAGAAGGGAGCCGTTAAAGATCTTCGTGCGCTGGCCAATTTATACCCGGAAACCATCCATCTGGTGGCCCGCAAAGGATCCGGCATAAAATCGGTGAAAGACCTCAAAGGCAAACGTATTTCCATGGATGAACCTGGTTCCGGAACCCTGGTTGATGCCAGGATTATCCTTGAGGCATACGGGCTTACTGAAAAGGACGTCAAGGCAGACTATATTAAGCCGAATCCGGCCATCGACAAGATCAAAGATAATCAGCTGGATGCATTTTTTATCGTTGCCGGATATCCTACGGGATCCGTCGTTGAACTGGCCTCAAGCGTCGGCGGGGAGCTGGTACCTATAAATGGACCGGAAGCTGATGCAATTGTAGAAAAATATGGCTTTTTCGCCAAAGATGTTATTCCCGCAGATACCTATGAAGGTATCGGTGAAACAGAATCCCTTTCCGTTGGTGCTCAATGGGTTGTATCAGCAAAGGTGGATGAGGATCTGGTTTATCAGATTACCAAGGCAATCTGGAATAAGAAGTCACGTGCACTGTTGGATAAAGGTCATGCCAAAGGTAAAATGATCACCGCTGAAACGGCGCTTGACGGTGTAGGTATTCCGCTGCACCCTGGTGCAGAGCGATACTATAAAGAAGCAGGTTTGCTGAAATAAACTGTTTGTCGGCATTTGCCATGGCCGGGAGACGCGAGTTGACGTTTCCCGGTCTTTATGGTTGTCAGGCAGTTTCTGCCTGGTGGTAATAATAACTTAACCACAGTGCAGGTAGATTTTGGAAATCGATCAAGATCTTTCGCAAAAACTGGAAGAGGAATACGATCCGGAAATGCAAATGCGCCCCATGGCACCACCTGCCACATGGGTCGTAGGGGCGCTTCTTGCTGCATTGTCATGTTTTCACTATTACACCGCAGGTTTTGGGTTGCTCAGGGAGTCCACCCATCGTGGGATCCATCTTGCATTTGTTCTGGGGCTGATTTTTCTGGTTTTCGGTTTCAGGAAGAAATCCAAAAAGAACGGATTTCCGGCCATAGGCCGGATCCCGATTTATGACTGGTTGCTGGCGATTATTGCCGCGGTTACATGTCTCTATATACCATATGTGTTTGATGATCTGGCCTTTCGTGTAGGGGATCCGCTTCCTGTTGATGTGATCTTTGGCAGTATAATGATCATACTGACCCTTGAGGCCACCCGAAGGTCGATGGGCATTGCGTTACCTGTGATCGCCCTCTGTTTTATTCTCTACGCCCTGTTTGGGCGATATGCTCCCGGTGTTCTCGTTCACCCCGGTGCAAGCTGGAAGGGATTGGTGAACCATTTATATCTTACCAGCCAGGGTATTTACGGTATCGCAGTGGGGGTCGTTGCCACCTATGTCTTTCATTTCGTGCTGTTTGGTGTGCTGGCTAACCGCGTCGGTGCCGGCCAGCTCTTTATCGATCTTGCCTCCTGCGTGGCTGGGCGTTATGCAGGTGGGCCGGCCAAGGTAAGTGTCTTCTCTTCGGCCCTTTTCGGTATGATCTCCGGCTCTTCAATCGCAAACACGGTCACCACCGGAGCGCTTACCATCCCGGCTATGAAACGGGTCGGATATGAACCTCATTTTGCCGCCGCCGTTGAGGCTACATCCAGTACCGGTGGGCAGATTACACCACCTATTATGGGAGCGGCCGCTTTTATCATGATTGAATTTCTGGAAGTGCCTTACCAGACAATTCTGTTGGCTGCAACGGTTCCGGCTCTGATGCATTATCTCGGTATTTTTACTATGGTCCACCTGGAGGCCAAGCGTTTGGGTTTACGGGGATTGCGGCCGGATGAGATGCCCCGTTTCACCAAAGTGTTACGGGAAGGCTGGCCTACCCTGATTCCGCTGGTTCTTCTTGTTGCCATCATTACCTCCGGTCGAACACCTTATAACGCAGCATTCTGGGGAATAACAGCTTGTATTGTAGTTGGATTTCTTAATCCTAAAAATCGGTTGACCTTCTCGGATCTCTACGACTGTTTCAGGCTGGGGGCTAAGTACGCCCTGGCTGTTGGTGCCTCGGCCGCTGCCGTCGGAATTATCGTCGGCGTGGTAAGCCTTACAGGTATGGGGTTCAAGGTCTCCTTTATGGTGACCAGTGCAGCCCAGCAGCTGGCTGAGATGATTGTCCCCCTTGTTCCGTTCGGCCTCACGGATCTGTCGGCAGTTACACTGTTTTTAACTCTGATCTTCACCGCTATTGCCTGCATACTTCTTGGGGCCGGTATACCGACTACTGCTACTTATATAGTATTGGTTTCGATTGCCGCACCGGCTCTTGGGCTTCTCGGGGTGGCTCCCATCGTGGCCCATTTCTTTGTCTTCTACTATGGTGTGCTGGCCGATATAACACCGCCGGTTGCCCTGGCTGCGTATGCGGGGGCAGGGATCGCAGGTGCCAATCCTTTTAAGGCCGGTAATACCGCCTTCCGACTGGCAGCGGCTAAAGCGCTGGTGCCCTTTGTTTTCATCTATTCGCCGGCTATGCTGATTGTTACAGATGGGTTTACATGGCAGGCCTTTGTATCAACAGTTACCGGGTGTGCTATCGGTATCATTTTCATTGGAGCTGCCCTGACAGGCTATTTCCTTACTCATATGTTGATGGTTGAGAGACTGGTGACCTTTGCTGCATCTCTGCTGCTTGTAGCACCCGGCATCAGGAGCGGACTGGTTGGTCTGGTGTTGATGAGTCCTGTTCTGGTAAGTCAGTTTGTCAGGTGGAAGACAAAGAAAAAACAGCAAGGGATTGAAAGCAAATAACATATGTCTACCAAGATTGTCTCTGTATACGGTTATGGCCGGTTTGGAAAGGTCTGGGCAGATATCCTGGCCGAAAATTTCCAGGTAAAAGTATTTTCAAGGCGTGGGTTAACGCCCGAAGAAGTTAGTTCCGGCCTTGAAATAGCCAATGAAAGGGGAATTTACGATTGTGACGCACTCTTCTTTTGCGTTGCTATATCTGCTTTTGAGGAGGTGCTGAAAAAGTCATCTCAATATTGCAATAAAGGAACGATTTTTTTTGATACCTGTTCTGTGAAGGTCTTCCCTGCCAAATGGATGAAGAAGTATCTGCCCGAGGGAAGTACGATTATTGCTACCCACCCTATGTTCGGCCCTGATTCGTACCTGCAGACAGAAAGAAAACTTCCCATAGTGATGTGCAATATCAACGCAGATACAGAAACCATTGAAGAATGGGCATGTTATTTTAAGTCAAAGTCATTACAGGTTGAAATAATGACTACCGAAAAACATGACCAGATGACCGCCTATTCCCAGGGAATTACTCATTATGTAGGCAGAGTGCTGGCTGATCTGGATTTACATCCCACACTTGTCGACACCCTTGGCTATCAAAAAGTGCTGGAGGTCATCGAGCAGACATGCAATGACAGTTGGCAACTGTTTTTAGATCTTCAAAATTATAATCCTTATGGTAAGAAGATGAGGGAGAGTCTACATGAATCTGTCGAGAGAGTAAATTCAGCCTTGCAGCAAGAGAGTAATGATATAGAACCACATGAAACTATTAACAAAGATCAGAAAAAAGGAGAGTAACAAATGGAAACTCAGAAGAAAGTTATCTTTGCATTCAGGGGGGATCCCCTCTGTTTTATCCATGTCCTTCTCAATGGCATCGACCTCTATGAACGGGGCCAGGAAGGATTGATTGTTATTGAGGGAGATGCTGTGACACTCGTTCCAGAGATGGCTAAATCCGACCATTTTCTTTTTACTCTTTATCAGAAAGCTAAAGGATTAGGTATTCTGCATGGAGCCTGCAAGGCATGTTCTGTTAAGCTCAAGGTTGAGAAAGAAATTGAAAAAGAGGGGATTCCGTTGATTGGAGATATGTCGGGACATCCCTCCATGGGCAGCTTTATTGAAAAAGGGTACGGGGTTATTACGTTTTAGTGCCTTGGAAATTATGAAAAAGCGTCTGCTCACAATCCTGTTCCTGCTTGTTATCGGTCTTGGCGGAAGCAGGCTCCAGAAGGAAAAAGAGTGGGCTCTGCGTATGTTGGCTCTCACACTTGATCTGCGTGATGTTTCCACCGTGCTATGGGGATCAATCCCGTTCGGCAGAAAGTCGGGCCATGGTAGCCCTGATAACACCTGCGGACTTCGGTGGTATTATCTCAGCTGATAAACAGGGCGTGGTCCCTGCTCGAGATAGTAGGGCATCATCTGCGCCGCCAGGTTGGAGAGGTTCTGCTGACGGTTTGCGGGTGCCGGATGGGTGGAGAGGAATTGCGGTGGGGTTTTTCCTCCGACCTTGCCCATTTTCTGCCAGAGCGTAGCTGCAGCCCTTGGGTCATAACCTGCTCTTGCAGCAATTTCGATTCCCATGACATCCGCTTCGGTTTCCGAAGTCCTGCTGTTTGGCAGGGTGATTGCCAGTGCCGCCGCGGCAACACTGCCGCCAAGAATAGCCCCCCTGTGACTGCTGTTCCGCGAGGCAATTGCAAGTCCCATTATGCCTAGCTGAGAAGCCATGGCCACAGACATTCTTTCGGCTGTATGGTTGGCCAGGGCATGGGAGATTTCATGGCCCATGACCTGGGCAACCTCATCGTCGGTTGCCTGAATCTTATTAAGCAGCCCTGTATAAATTGCCATTTTGCCGCCGGCCATGCACCAGGCATTTACCATCTCCGGATCATCAATGACCTTTACGCTCCACTCCCAGTCACGTGTATGGGGATAGAGGCGGATTGCCTGGGCTATCAGTCGACCGGTGATATGCCGGATTCGAGCTGAGGTTGCAGGATCAGAATCAATCTGTCCTTTTTGCTGCAATGGACGTAGGGTCTGCACATAGGCTTCCCTGGATGCGGAAATTGCATGTTCAGGGGAAACAAGCATGAGCTGGTGACGGCCGGTAGGACTGGTGGCACAGGCCGAAATTGTCAGCAGAAGCAGGAGGAGTAATAGGTTTTTTATCATAGCAGGTGAAACAGTAATAATTTAATCGTTTCTGACAAGTCAAATATAAAGTAAGCTTTCTTTTGGAGCCGGAAATTATTCGGCGACGGTTCCATAAAGGTCTGGATAATTTCAACCACCTGTATAAAAATTTGGTAAGCGCCTGGGTGGAATATGATAATTCGGGTGAGACACCGAGCGTAATTGATATGGGAGAAAATGAATGAAAACAGATATTCGTGATAAAGATTTTCAGGGTGTAGAAGAGGCTCTGCGGCGGGCCGGAATTCGGGCGAGAAAAATAGCTGAACAAACCAATACCCCTTTGGTTATTCTTAAAGATGGTCAAATCATCAAAAAGAAGGTGAGTACAGGTGATAAGAAAAAAACAAACTGAATAGTTTATTGACGGATACAAGCAGATGGTCAGCACGACAAACGAATAGGCCCTGGAGAAAATGATCAGCCTGGAACGTGCTTTCTGTGGTGGGTGAATGTGGCTTTTGGGTTGCGGGCATTGTCAGTCTAGGGTTTTTACGATTCCATCTTGTTTGATGGTTTGGTTTTATAACAGCGAGGAGCAGAGCAGGAATGCAGGGTTTCAATATAGAAAAATATAGAGCAATCTGGCTCAATCAATTGCTCGTAGAATATGAAGAAATATGCTGGAGCTACGGGTTGGAGCTGTCCACGCCTGTATTTGAGATTTCAGATTCAAAAAGAGAGGTTGGCTCATACCACTCCTCGACCAGAACGCTGCGATTGAGCCGATATCTGATTACGGAAAACCCCTGGGCGGTAACCCTGCAGGTATTAAAGCATGAGATGGCCCATCAGCTTTGTGCAGAACAATTTGGAGGCAGGGAAAAAGGGCATGGCCCGGATTTTCAGGGGGCATGCAGGCTTCTTGGAGTTGAGCCGGAATTTTGCCGGGCACAGTCCTCCCTGCCTGAACTACAGAAAGAGCTGGAAAAAGGATCAGATTTATCGGAGGTGGGGCGGAAGTTTATCAGTAAAGTTGAAAAATTGTTTGCTCTTGCCGGGTCGCCAAATGAAAATGAAGCGACGCTGGCAATGCAGAAAGCCAATGAACTGATAGAAAAATATAACCTCAGCTTCCTTGACGCAGGAGAGAAACAGGATTTCGGTTACACCGTCATCAACAGAAAAAGAAAGCGGATTGAAGGTTATCAGCGGCATATCTGTCGAATTCTGCAGGATTTCTTTTTTGTCAGGGTGGTTACGTCATCCATATATGATCCGATAACCGATCAGACCTATAAGATCATCGAATTCCTTGGCACCAGGGAAAATGTGACTATTGGTGAATATTGTTACTTTTTTCTTGAAAATAAACTGGTTTCCCTTTGGAGTCACAATCGTCATAAATTTAAAGGGAATACCCGAACTGAAAAAAACAGTTATTATCTCGGACTGCTTAACGGGTTTTACAATAAACTGGAAAAACAGAAGGACAAGGCGATAGAGAAAAATGCAGAAGTAACTGTAGGAAACATGGCTCTGACGGTCGCGGAGAGAGAACTCGACGGTTATGTCAGCAGCAGGTTTCCCCGGCTGCAAAAAGTGTCCAGGCGAACAGCGAAGGTTTATAGAAATACCTATAACGACGGTGTGGAAACTGGAAAGACCATTACCCTTGCAAAAGGGGTTGCCGCAGAGTCGGTTCAAAGCGGAAGATTCTTATCAGAAAGGATATAGAGTGGAAAAGGAAGTTATCGATAATTTAGGAGAGTGTTTACGGGTAGATATTCCAGTGGCCCTTGTGACGGTTATTGATAATGGTAGTTCCTCCCGCGGACAGAGTGGAGCCATGATGGTCATATGGGGAGAATCAGAGAGCTGTGGCAGCGTTGGCGGTGGCAGCCTTGAATTCTGGGTAATGGCTGAGGCAAGAAAATGTCTGGCGGCAGGACTGAGCCGGGAAGTGAGTTTCACTCCTGAAACGGAAGGTGAACTCGTGAATTCCTGTGGCGGAACGACCCGGTTATTTATTCGTGTTTTTTATAGCGGACCACGACTGATTATCATTGGTGGTGGTCATGTGGGACTGGAGTTATACCATCTTGCTCTTCTTCAGGGGTTTCGTGTTGTGGTGATAGATGACAGAGAGGATTTTATTGACCATGCCAGGTTTCCCAAAGCGGAGATAGTACTTGCCGATGATTTTGACAAGGTTTTAGCCGATTACCCCATCACAAAAGATTGCTATATAACAATCGCCACCCGAACACATGCAACGGACGAACAGGCCCTTGAGGCTATCATTGGATCAGAGGCAGGGTATATTGGTATGATCGGGAGTTCCAGTAAGATAAAAGAAATCTACCACCACCTTCTGGATCGAGGGGTGTCACGGGAAAATTTAGACACGGTATATGCGCCGATGGGGCTCAATATAGCAACGGTAAAACCGAAAGAGATCGCATTGAGTATTATGGGTGAAATTCTTCTGGTGAAAAACAATGGTTCGACCGAGCATATGCGGACGGTGAAAAATATCAGCTACTAAGTGCGATGGTTTTGTAAAACCTATTTTGTCGGATGGAATCGTAAAAAAATTCATATCCGAGGCGCATAAAATTTCTATTATTTCGGCGTACTAGAGTACGTCGTGATGATAGAAATTTTATAGCAACGAAGTAGATGAAGAGTTTTTGCAATTCCATCAAGTGCAGTAATGGATAATTAATCCCGATAAAATACCTATCATCGGCTGCAATCTGTTCATGGCAATAAATTCATCCGGCTGATGGGCCTGGTCAATATCACCGGGACCTAAAATTATAGTTTCCATACCCAGTGCCTGCAAATATGGAGCTTCGGTTCCATAGGCAACGGCCCCGGGAGTATGGTGAGTCAAACGTTCTGTAATTTTAACAATATCTGCATCCGCCGGGGTTTCCATCGCCGGAATCCCTTCAAACAATGGGTCAAATTCAATCTTCAGGCCGCTGTTGTGTAAACTTTCTCGCACTCGCTGGTGCAGTATGGATCTGAGTTCTTTCAGGTTCATACCCGGCAACGGACGCAAATCTATATCCAATTGACAATCTGCACAGATACGGTTGGGACTGTCACCACCTTGTATATGGCCCAGATTCAGTGTTGGGATTGGGATCTGAAATGCCGGATTAATGTGCTCAGCCTGCAACAGCTTCCGCCACCGTAATAATTCCCCCATAACTCGATACATACCTTCCAGTGCACTGTTACCCAGATTCGGATTACTCGAATGACCGGATTGGCCATGCAGATGAATCGCCTCCATCAGAATTCCCTTGTGCATTCTGATCGGTTTTAATCCGGTTGGTTCCCCTATCAGGGCATAGTCGGCTTTAGGCTTTTCTGTTAGTGCCCTGGCTCCAGCCATATTGCTCTCTTCATTGGCAGTTGCAAGGATGGTTAGCGGACGTTTCAGGTCAATGTTTCCGATGAGCAGTTGTTCAACAGCAGTCAATGTCAAAGCAAAAAATGCTTTCATGTCGCTGGTTCCCAATCCGTATAAACGATTATTCTGTTCTGTGAGTTTAAACGGGTCAAATTGCCAGCTGTTCAGATCATAGGGTACGGTATCAGTGTGGCCGGCTAACAGCAGGCCGTTATCTCCACTCCCCAGGGTTGCCAGTAAATTAAACTTACCCTGATGATTGGGAACTTCCATAATTTCGCATTGAAAGCCGAGTTCACTGCACCAGGTTGCAAGGAGATCGATTATAGCCTTGTTGCTTTGGTCGTGTTGGGGATTATTACAACTGATAGAAGGAATAGCTATCAGTTCACTGATCATATCGAGATTTGATGGAAGGTTCATTTTTTATCCGCCAAGGTAGAGTTGTCTGACTTCATCATTCTCAAGAAGTTCCTGCCCGGTTCCCGTGAGACGGTTTTGGCCAAGTTCCAATACATACCCCCGGTGACTGATAGAAAGACCTTTTCTTGCATTTTGTTCAACCAGGAGTACGGAGGAGCCACTTTTTCCAATCTCAATGATCTGGTCGAAGATCATATCGACAACAATGGGAGCAAGACCAAGAGATGGTTCGTCAAGGAGTACAAGATCGGGTTTCAGAAGTATTGAGCGGCTTAAGGCCAGGATTTGGCGTTCGCCGCCTGATAATTCCCTGGCGAAGGAATTACGTTTTTTATGAAGAACTGGGTATCTCTCAAGAACTTCCCTGATGGCAGAATCCAGACCATATTTGTCCTCAAGAAGGGTTCCAGCTATCTCTAGATTTTCGACAATGGTAAGGTTTGGGAAAATATTCATACCCTGAGGTATGAAGACAAGTCCTTTTTCACCCCTCCGGGCAATACTCATTGTGGAAATATCCTCTCCCTTAAAGGTTACGGTTCCCCGGGAGGGGGTAAGTTGTCCTGCGATTGTTCTTAGAACAGTAGATTTGCCGGCACCATTGGGGCCGATTATACAGATGATTTCTCCATTATCTACGTTAAGGGTTATATCGCTGAGCACCGGAGCCTGGCCATACCCTGCTGTTATATTATCAAGTGTTAGCAGCATCCGCCGTCCTCCCAAGATATGCTTCAATTACCCTTGAATTGTTCTGCACCTCATTCGGTGTGCCGGAGAAGATGAGACTTCCTGAGTCCATCACAAAGATTTTTTCACAGAGTTCAGCCACAAGTGGCATGTTATGTTCAATAAGGAAAATTTTTATGGACTGGTCTCTCAGGCTTTTAAGGATCGTCACAAGGTGACGTATCAAGGTTGGATTGATGCCGGCCGTAGGTTCGTCCAGAATTATAAGTTTTGGCTCAGCCATTAATACCCTGCCGATTTCAAGAAGTTTTTGCTGGCCGTAGCTTAAATCACCTGCTGGGCTGTCTTTAAGTTTCAACAATCCAAGTGTTTCAAGAACTGACTCTGCTTTCTCACTATTCCGTGTTTCCTGTAGAGCAACTTTTGAAGGTTGAAAAAACAGAGGTAAAAGATTTTCACCGAGTTGATCGGGTGCGGCGGCAATCAGATTATCCAGGGAGGAAAGAAAGGGTAAAACCCTTGTCTGCTGGAAAGTCCGAACAATTCCTTTTCGGCTGATAATATGGGGAGGGAGTCCGTTGATTCTCTGGCCAAGGAAGTGGATATTTCCTGTGTCAAGCTTGTAAAATCCTGTAATAAGATGGAATAGAGTAGTTTTGCCGCTGCCGTTGGGTCCGATAAGACCTGAAATGCCTGTATCCCCAAGTCTGAAAGAGACGTCGTTTACGGCAGTGAGAGCACCAAAGCTCTTTGAAACATTTTCTATCTTAAGCATTGGTTGTGGTGAATTTTCTTGATTCTGGTATAAGACCCTGGGGACGTTTAAGCATCATTATAACGAGAATGAAGCCATAGACCATGCCCTGGAGAGGTGCGACAAATCGTATATATTCTGAAGGAATGGGGATAAATCGTATGAATTCGGCGAAAAAGATGATAACAAATGCGCCGACAACAGGTCCAAAATGTGTTCCTTTACCGCCAAGAACGACACAGAGAAGTACCAGGATAGTCTCCTGCAGGGTGAAATCTGATGGACTGATATATGTTATGTAATGGGCCCATATCACGCCGGCGAGGCCGGCGAAAGCAGATCCTGTAACTATTGCTTTAGTTTTGATAAGAGATGTGTTTTTACCAAGAGCCTGCGCAACAAACTCATCTTCTCTTATAACTTTTAAACTCCTGCCGTATGGGGAGTTTGTTATTCTACGGAGCAAAATGAAGGTCACTGCGGCTGCAGCAAATGTAACAATTAAGAACGGTGGGAGGCTTGAAATTCCTGAGCCGATCCATTCAGGTCTGGGAATGTTCGGCAACCCCATCGGGCCCCTTGTAATATCACGTTCATTCAAAAAAACGAGATGGATCATTTCAGCAAAGACAAGGGTGGCAATACCAAAATAGTCTCCAGAGAGACGAAGCGTGGGGATGGCAAGGAGGGCTCCTGCAACACCTGCAAGTGTAATGGCACCAATCACTGCCAGGGGGATTGGTACACCGTTCAGGCTCAGCAGGGCTGAAGTATAGGCTCCGATACCGAAAAAAGCAATATGACCAAAATTATATAATCCTGTAAACCCAAGTTCCAGGTTTAAAGACTGGGCAAATATGGAGTAAATGAGGGAAATTATAAGGATATGATACAAATAATCCATAATCAGCGCACCCCTCCTGCTATACCGAAAAACCCCCGGGGTTTGAAGAGAAGAAGAATAAAAATAAGCGCATAGGAGATAAAGTCTTTATAATCCGGTGAGATAAAAGCAACACTTAGATTTTCTGCAATACCGATAAAAAGTCCCCCAATCAGGGCACCCCATACATTGCCCGCTCCTCCCAGGAGAACTGCGGCAAAAGCTTTTATCAGGCTGTTCATGCCCATCATGGGGTCAAGACTGGTGTCAAGGGCTAGAAGAATGCCGCCTGAACCTGCAAAAACCGATGCAAGCACCCAGATCGTCCAGGTCACTTTTTTCATATTGATTCCCATGATGGCTGAAAGCTCAATATTGTCTGATACAGCTCGCAATGATTTTCCCAGCAGGGTACGTGTTAAAAGAAAATATAAAATACAAAAGAAAAGCAGGGCCGACAGCATCATGAGAATCTGGATTTTTGTGATGTAAACGCCGCCCAGAAGAATCCCCGTGGACAGGGGGAGGTCAAAGGTATGCAGGTCCGATCCCCAGCAAAGCCGTATACCATTTCTTAACATATAGGAAAGTCCTATGGATGCGATAAGGATGGCGATTGGATTACTTTGGCGTAAAGGGCGGTAAACAAACCTGTCCTGCGCAAGGCCTATTCCCACGGTGATGAGAAGAGCAGGAACTATAGAAATGTAGACGGGAAGGGAAAATGGGGGTGAGGAGAACATCAAAGTAAGATATGCTCCCCAGGTGATAAGTTCCCCATGGGAAAAATTGATAAATTTGAAAACCCCGTATACCATGGCAAGCCCCACGGCAAACATGGCATAAATTGATCCCGCAATAATCCCGTTTACAAGCAGCTGGGCATAGTAGGCTGTCATAATGGAAAAGCTTCTTTACTTGTAGTCTGTGATGCTGCCATCCTTGATCGTCCACCGGCCATAAGATGCATTGACATCACCACTTTCGTCAAAGGATTTATCCCCGGTGGTGCCGATATATCCCTGGCTTACCTTTATTAAAGCATCCCTGATATCATCACTACTGTCTGAGGCTGCAGACTCCAGTGCCAGCGCCGTCAATTTTACCATGTCGTAGTTGTATTCACCAAATACCGGAGTTTTCTTGCCCGGATATTTCTTTTCCCATCCTGCCTTAAAGGTTTTGTACTGGGGAGTCTCCTGGGAGAAGGTGGGATAGGTGCCGATTACGCCTTCACTTGCCTTGCCGGCTAGATCGATCAGTTTGGGTGACTTGGAGGCGGATCCCATGAGCCATTGAACATTGAGACCTGTTTCATAAGCCTGTTTCAATATAGTGGCACCCTCTTTAATATAGGTGAGATTGACGATAGCTTTCGGGTTATGGCGTTTCATTCTGAGAATTTCGCTTCGGTAATCGGTTTTTCCTTCTCCATGGGGAAGTTCATCAATTATTTTTCCCCCTGAAGCTGTAAACTCAGCTTTAAAAACTTCTGCAAGTCCCACTCCCCAGTCGTTGTTAACATATGTCAGCACAACTTCCTTATATCCCAGAGAATTGGTAAGCTCTGCTACCCCAACACCCTGAAGAAGGTCCGAGGGGAAAACTCTGAACACATAGGAGCCGCATTTTGTAATAGCTGCAGCAGCACTTTCAGCAGCCAGGAGGATAGTCTTGTTATCCTGGGCAATAGGGCATACAGCAAGGAAATTTGAACTTGAAGCAGGGCCAAAGATAAGGGGAAGTTTATCTATGGTTATGAGTTTTCTGATAGCGGATACAGAGCCTTTAGAGGTGGAATTGTTATCTTCAAATACTATTTTAAGATTGTTGCCCTTGATGCCTCCGGCTGCATTTATTTCATCTGCAGCGAGCAGCATGGCCTGCTGAAAGCCCTCGCCGTACACGGCAAGTTTTCCGGTAAGCGGGGTGACTGATCCTACAGAAATCTCTCCTGCGATGACGGAGCCTGTTGAGATTAAAAACAGAACAGTGATACTGTTAAAGATAAATTTTTTCATATTTTTCTCCTTTTTTTATTTTTATCTGCTACACGAAACAATTTGATTGCTCAGGACGAAATCATCTCCTCTTCAACCATCCTGTCGATGAAATCGAGGACGAACTGGCGCTGGCTGTTACTGGCATGAGCTATGCACGTACAATGAAGATTGGTTTGACTGCGGACAAGAAGCTCAAACTTGACCGACTGATCGTCAACTTCTACTCCCAGGTAAAATGGCCCATGGTCTTCGTGGCCCTGTTGGGGTTCAGAGAGAAGATCCGGGGGCAGCTCAAGCCAGTAGAGGCCGACCATCGCTCCCTGCTTGATGGAGCGTTTGAGGTAGGAGTCTATATTGTCCCGTTCCATGGGGGAGAGTTCATCGATGACTATCTGTCTCATATCTTTTTATCTCAGCCGGTCTATTAAAGTTGATGGAATAGAAAAAAAACATAAAACTCTAGATGGCTAAGTAAAAAACTTCATATGCAAGGCGCGTAAATTTCTTATTATTTCGGCGTACCAGGGTACGTCGTAATGATAAGAAATTTATAGCAACGAAGCGGATGGAGAGTTTTTACGACGCCATCATATGTCAAGCCAGGTCATATCCTTATTAAGGTTTTCATAACCGTCTTCTCTGACAACTACCATATTCTCCAACCTGATTCCTCCCCATCCGGGTATATAGATACCAGGTTCAACTGTGACAATCATCCCGGCCCGGAGTTTTTTTCTGGAAAGCGGGGAAAGCCGCGGTTCTTCATGAACAGCTAACCCGACACCGTGCCCTAGACCGTGACCGAAATTCGAGCTGTAGCCCGCATTATCAATAATCTTTCTGGCTTTTTTGTCCACATCTCTGCCAACCATTCCGGCACGAATCGAATTCATTCCGGCAAGTTGGGCCTTTCGCACCAGTCTGTGCAGTTTAATATACTTTTTGCTCGCTTTGCCTGGGACGAAATTTCTTGTCATATCTGAGCAATATCCCTGAAGGACAAGGCCCATGTCAATGGTAAGACATTTATTGGTTTTTATATGGCTGCTGCCGGGTACGGCATGGGGCAGGGCACCGTTCTTCCCGGTAGCAATAATTGAATCAAAACTGGCGGATTCAGCACCCTTTCTGCGCATAAGCGATTCAATGGCAAGAGCTACCTCAATTTCACTCTGTTTCTTTGATATGGTGGGGTAAATTTCCTGAAAGACCTCTTCATTCAGTCGGACGGAGGCCCGGATGAGGGCAATTTCCTCCTCATCCTTGATAATACGCATTCTTTCAATCAGGTCTGCAGTCGGGATAAGCTTGATGCCTTTCTTTCCCAGGCCGACTTTCATTTTCTCGGCGATGGAGTGGAGAGTATAGTGACTCTCAAAACCCAGGTTTTCCACCTTGAGATCCGGCAATAGCTTACTGAGCAGTTTTAACAGCCCCTTCTTGTAGATTAAAACCGTTGCCCATGGGACATCTTTTTCCGCCTGAAGTTGATAGCGGAAATCAGTGAGAAGAAAAATCGGCCCGGAGGAGGGGATAATGAGTACTCCGGAAGTTTCCCCTATGCCGTGATCACCTCCCCGATAACCGCTCAGGTATCGTCTGTTCTCGGGTTGACTCACCAGGAGGGCATCGATTTTCTTACGTCTCAGTTTTGCCTGGAGTTTTTTTACTCGTTTTGAATAGTTCATTTTTTTTATCTGCAGAGATAATTGGCAGTTATTTTCAAGGGCAGAGACGACTGAGGATCATATCCTTTCGTTCTGTCATGGCATCGTTATACTGGTTGTTGAGGCTGGTCAGCATTTTCGATAATTCCTCTCTGTATTGCGGATGCATAGTCGGGTTTATGGTACCCTGCTCAGCCTGTCCGTTTGCCGTCTGCTGCTGTTCAAGTTGGGATCGAAGTGCATCTTCCAGTTGCTGGATCGACTGCTCTTTATGTTGACCATACTGCTCAAGTATCTGCTGGAGCTCTCCACAGATACTTGAGATCTCACCGGAGTTCTGAGCCAGGGATAATATACCCTTGATGGCAACGGCGGCTGATTGCTGCAGTTCTTCGTCCCGGGGGAGGACAATATTGCGAAGGAGGGTTTGAGCCATTCCTTTTCTGATTGGGATCTGGTCTTTCGCGGGCTGATCGAGGAGTTCCTTATGTAGATCAGTAATTTTCTCATTGAGAAAGTCCGCGCCAATCCGCATCCCTTTTTTAATCAGGCTGTCATCATCGGCTACTGAAGGTGCCTTTTCTGCCATTTTGGCCGCACGCTCCAAAACCATCTCCATGGTACTTTTTATTTCTGCCATAATTCTTAATCCGTAGTTGGTTGAAAATGAAATATACAGGGAAAATTGAAGGATCCAGAAACAACATAACGCATTTAAATAAATCTTTGATTTCCTGTGCAACAGTTTTGTAACGGTTACATTGCCATTGACCTTGCACCAACACTGGTATAACAAGGGGGATAGAATAATGAAAGGATTTTGAGCAGAAGTCATCCAGTGCAGACGTAATTGGAGCCAATTGATTTCAATTCATCTAACATCTTCCTGCAGTCTTTTGAATTTCTTTTTTGTTGAGGATACAACTTCTGTCAATAACTGTTTCGGGAGGCTTGGAGTCGCTACATCCGTAACAGAGGAGGAGAAAAATCAGGCCGAGAGCAATGGGGTGAATGTAGTACCATAGAAATTATTTTATACGTTTATGTGGCAGAGATAAGCGCGGACTTCAAAATAATTTCTATGGTACTTATCAACCATTTTAAAAAGGTCAGATCTATTCGGGTTAGAGTGATATTTCATTGGTGAGAAAGTTAATAGCCTCTCTGTCAATCAAGCCATATTCTACAGAAAGGAGAACTCCGTTTTGCTTATCGGCAAACCACCAGCGTCGGCAAGGCTTGTCAATAAAAAGCGACAACCTATTTGAAATGGCAATAAGCCCCTGTTTCTTTGCCAGTTTGATGATAGCTTTCCCCTGTTTTTTAAAATCTTTTTCAGAATGTACACATAGTGTGGTCAATTTCTTTTCCATACAAACCTCCTTGTCTGATAATGAAGATTGAAAGCTATATTGGATCTGCCACGAAACAGTATAATCGTCTCGGCCCAAACCGTTGCAAGAATGTATAGTTCTATGCTCTAAAATCATCGTTATTTGCACTATATCCTAACTTGAACTTCAAGTCTCAAATTAAAAGATACGTATACAAACAGACAATATCCAAAGTTTTCTGGAAGCATCAAAAATTTAGAGTACTGCATTTGCAGCTGGTTTTCTGGAATTAATATTGCTATTTAAAAAGTGCCGAAATGCTCCTCTGCCGGTATTTCTGTTTTGCTGAGTAATGATTCACGATCTAATCCATGCTGTACAGCTGAAATTATTATCTTCTGGAGTAATATACCATGGCAGAAGGAACAGTTAAATGGTTTAATGATTCAAAAGGTTTTGGCTTTATCGAGGAAGAGGGCGGCAAGGATGATGGCTTTAAATCCCTCGATGAAGGCGCACGAGTGACCTTTGACATTGTCGACGGCCCAAAAGGGCCAGCTGCAGAGAATGTTGTCAAACAGTAAGATCTAATTTGACAATAAAATAAAAAGACCTTGCGTTCAGCGGAGGTTTTTTGGTTTAAATATTTTTACCCAAAACATAACGTGTTAGAGGAGTAGAACCTTGGCTAGAACAAATTATTCATATGAAAAGCGCCAGAAAGAATTAGCAAAGAAAAAAAAGAAAGAAGAAAAAAGACAGCGTAAGCTTGAGAAACAGCAGGATCCTGCTACAGAAACGGAGAATCTTACTTCCCTGGAAGATGAATAACTTTAGTGCCTTACTCTTGAACTTCTGTCAGAAAAAACAAGAAATCAAGGAAGGTCATTTAAAAAATATATAGTTGAATATATTTCCATGGCACTTATCCAAGCATTCTAAAATTCCGATTTATTCGGGTTAGGTCTTTATCTTAGGTAGGATAATTCGTCCAGGTCGGGGCCATTTTTAGCTCAGGGTGAAACTGATCCAATCTAGTTGATCTTCAGCACTGCTAAACGTAAAAATACCAACCGAAATGCCTTCTACACTATTGAGGCCAAGGTAATTGTGGTAAGAGTAAAATTAAATTTGCAACAGAAGAGTGGCCAGTGGAAATCTCTACAATTTAATACAATTCTAAAGCATTACCTTGCTACTATTGCTCTTAAGCTCTGATTTCTTATATAACAAAACACTAATCTTCTGCTTGGAATTTAAGAGCATCAGGAAACTTATCATATCTTCCCGACCAATATTCTGGTCACCATAGGAGCAATTCTGGCACTCACCTGGTATGGCTCCTCAACGCTGCAGCAATTTTATATCGACGAAACCAGAAGTTCATTGCTCGCTCGTGCCTATTCCTTAGAAGAGCAGATTCAACTGTTGTTGATAGAGAATAAAATCCCTGTTCTGGGGGAGTTTATTCAGAGAGTTTCCTGCCAATTGCCAAACGAAAGGTTACTACTTCTATGAGAGTCCAACACCCTAAGACAGGATCGATGACCCGGATGCGACAACACCTAATCAGTTCAATTCCCTTCTTATTTGTTTTTTTATGGAGTACCGGTTTCATTGCTGCCAAATATGCCTTGCCTTTTATAGAACCCTTTTATTTACTTTTCATTCGTATGGCTCTGACCATAGCCGTGTTTTTACTTTTATGTGCTGTCTTGCGGGTTAAACGGCTATCCGCGCATCAAATTGGCCATCAGATGGTCACGGGTTTTTTAGTGCATGGCGCTTATCTTGGTGGCGTGTTTGCTGCCATCAAGTGGGGTATGCCTGCGGGGGTCTCAGCTCTAGTTGTGGGAGTACAGCCAGTACTGACAGCTTTTCTAGGCTGGCGCTTCTTTGGTTTACACTTACGCGCCAAACAATGGTTGGGCCTTGGGCTAGGTCTCGCGGGAGTAACAACAGTATTATTATCCACTGGGCAGCAAGATAGTGTTACTTTAACCTGGCCAGCGATGCTGGCCGCCGTGTTGGCTTTAGTAGGTATATCAACAGGAACCTTGTATCAGAAACGCTTTGGCTCAGGTGTGAATTTGCTTGCTGGATCATTATGGCAGTATATCAGTGCAGCACTGCTGATGGCAATTCTGGCCTGGGGATTTGAGTCTCGTGATGTGGTGTGGGACAAACAGCTTATATTCGCACTTGGGTGGCTGGTATTGGGATTATCAGTCACGGCCATTCTCTTACTCATGTATATGATCCGAGAAGGGGAAACAACCAAGGTCGCAAGCTACTTTTATCTAGTACCGCCTGTTGCCAGTATTGAAGCCTGGTTATTGTTTGATGAATCCTTAACTCTCGTGGCTATCACAGCTATCACCGTGACTGTCATTGGTGTCTATCTCGTGATAAAAAGGTAACAAAATCAGTTCTCGTCGCTGCATGATTTTACCCTGTTTAAATGGACAGTCAGCTAAGCCACTTTTCAGGTAAACCGCGGTAAAAGATAAATCCAGATAAGCTTCGAGATGGTCTGGCAGTATCTTTTAACGGCTGTGTTGGGATTCATAGGAGAAATCTTAACTGAGACCCATCAAATCGCTATCTGCTCTTGGGTTGGTGAAAAACATCCTTCTCCTCTTTCACCTCCCAAAGATCGGACTTAAGAAAACGAAGTCCATTCTATGGTCTTAGTCCTGAAGGACATCTTTGGCTGCATTAATTTTTGCGGTTAGAAATACAGATCCTCCATGATCGGGATGAACCCCTTTTATGAGTCGCCGCCAGGCATGGTAGATTTCTTGTTGGGAGGCACCTGGCTCAACACCTAGTATCTGGTACGCCTCCTGTCTACTCATATTTTCAATGCCAGATCCAGTGTCCTGCTTTCGAAAAGAATCAGGATCAACACTTTCCCGCCAGTTTGGGTGGTAGCGATCAAGAAAAGAGGTGAGTAAGGCAACGCTGTCGCCATCAGTAGATATTTCCAAATAAAATGACAACAGCTCTTCCTCACCCAGTGAAGAAAGCAGAGTTCCCTTCAAACGACCCGTCAGCACCCTACCGTCAATGTCCCCGGTGTCATGGTCAAGTTCCATCTCAAGGTCTGCCGAGCGGACTGTGGATTTTTGACCTCCAGAGTAATCGGCTGGCCGCATTGAACGATTGCGACGCCACCAAGAAAGACCCAGAAAAACCATAGGTATTCCGATCATCCCACGCCGGAAAAAAGTCAGCAGAGCTCCCACTACCATGAGAATAAATGGTCCGGCTGTGGTCAGAACGGCTGCAGTTTTAGGGGCTGGATTATTAAGAACAAACCAGAAAAGAAAGAGTCCGGTAAATAACACCAATAAAAGATAGAATCCCATTTATTTATCCATGCTTAAAAGGTCATAAATCATTTCTTCATCTGCTGAAGGAGTAAACGGGCTTGATTTTTTTTGCTGCTTGAGAGGGCTTTCAATCCACCTTTTGCGTACATTGCCACCGCACTGAGAAGCTCGGCAAGTTCTTTCGCCGAATCAGGCCCAAGCCGGAAATAAGCGCCACCTGTCAGTCGCGCCATTTCACGAAATCCATTTTCAGCCGCGATATCATTTCCCTCCTGAAAGAAAAAACAACGTACCCCTTTCAAACCTAGTTCACCCGCTTTCTGACAGAGTAAATCAATATTTTCCTCAAGCGCATCACTGATAAAAACCAGTGCCGAGACCTTTTCTTTCGTTGTCTCACGATAGGCGTGGTTGAGGATTTTTCCAATCTGGGTTTGTCCGCCCTGGCATTGGATACCGAGCATCAAATTATGTAGTGCGGCAGCATTAATGACCCACTTTGAGGCACGACATTCATCAAAACCTCGAAAATACACCAGTTGAACCGATAGACCACCCGCCTTGCCAACTGCATCAAACATTGAAGACTGAATGTTCATAGCCCTGTCCCAGGTTGGCTGCCGACTATTGGTTGCATCCAATGCAAAAATCAGTCTGCCACTTTGGGCAAGACTTGCCTCACCAACAGCCTTGAGAAAAGAAGCAATATCTTTTGAAGATGATTTTTCCTGGAGTGCTTTGTCATCTTTTTCAGTGGAAGTAACGTCTTTGTCATTCATACCGTATTCCATTTGACAATGAATGAGGTGATGCCTGTAAACAATCATATACAGAAAAATCTGTTAGAAATAGGCCAAATAGGTTCAGTCCCTTTGATAGAAAATATTATCTAACCAGCGCAATATCAACCGGATTATACATTGAGAGTAAAAATAAAAACCTTTCTACGAATAAAATTAATCGCTGAAGTAATATCAGGACGTAATCTTAAAAAATCCCAAAATCAACCCCAGCAGCCAAGGCGTGTCCAAGATCTTCTACAGCATCTAAATCATGTTTTGTTGGTACTCCAACAACTCTTATAGATTCCTGTACTTTTTTCTATTTATAGCTGGCTGCAATCCGTTCAATTTGAGTAATAGCACCTCGCCCATCATTTCTTGCAGAAACAAACACAATGTAAGGAAGTCCAGTAGTTTTCTCTTTTGCAGCACCTTTGACCAATCGCTTTGCCAGAATCTCCAAAGTACCGCCTTGGGAATGATACATGACCAGAATATTCTTTTTTGGCGTTTTCAAAACCACTCATCTCATATTCACTGTATCTTTTTCAAAATCCCCGAAGAATACCCGTGTGTTTGCTGAAAGCCTTTGCGCCGTAAGTTAATCATGAAGGCTTGCGCAACAAGTCTTTTAGATTAGCGAAAGGAGAGTGCGTGGTAGTGGGCGCATCTTTTTTATCTGGATTTTCTGTCGCTAACCATTCGGCATCGAGTGAACGGGAATGCTCGTTATCGTGGCAGTAGAGACATAACATCTCCCAATTACTACCATCAGGTGGATTGTTCTTATAATTATGGTCTTTGTGGTGGACCGTTAACTCTCGAATATTTTTCCCTGTAAAATCACGACCACAGCTTGCACAAACCCAAGGGAAAATTTTTAATGCTTGTTCTCGATACTCTACCTTTTTCATATTCTTCACCTCGATGCTAAAGTAATAATAGGTTGGGAAGGATTCCAGGAAAGCCTTTAGCTGGCCACGTAGAATAATACAGTTATTGCGAGAATCGAGTCAAGACAAAGAGTTGATCAAGGAAGTTGCTTATGAAGGTGTCGTGTACAAGATCCTAGAAACAGGTACCCTCTCGATTTTTCTGGGTAGAAGCACCGGTTACCCGGAACCATCTTTGACGAGGCTGGTCTGGTTGTCAATGTCTCTCTGGCAAAAGTCTGTAGGTTTTATCTATAGGAGAGATCTTGACTACCGCCCTGATCAAACTCCAATATAGATATATGAACTCTGAAATCTGAATAAATAGAGTCTTCTTTTCAATAAACGATGTAACCCTCTCCCAAAGGTTTTCTGGAACCATCTTGTACTCCAGAGTACTTTTTTCCTGTCAGGCTATTCTTGACTTTCTAGAGGTCGAAACACCGCTATGTGTGGTTAGGTTTTGGAAACACCTTCTTCTTTGAACTTA
>JAUVON010000395.1 GCA_030599175.1 Desulfobulbaceae bacterium
CTTTATCATTGAACCTTGTCTTATAAATCAACCCGTCTTCGATAATGCTAGTATAAAGATTCCCTTCCCCATCTACTGCCACACCATCAGCACCAAACCCAACTCTACCACTGGAGCGAAACACTGCCACCAGGTGTTTGTCGGGGTTATTTTCGTTGTAAGGGGGCAATGTCACACGACCGTTCTTCAACTCATCAAGTTTGAACGCATACACCGCACTGAGAAGTTGGGATTTCTTTTCTCCTTCCTTTACCTTAGGGAGATGCACAAGAATCGTTTCTGTAACGAATAGCGTATCCCCTTTCCATACCGTACCGTTGGCAACAATAAACCCCTCAACGACAACATCCATACTGACGGGCTTGCCGTTCCTTACATTGATTCGCAGAAGACGGGATTTGTGATTCCCATCCCAGAATATCTGCATGTCCGCCACATACAGATTGCCATCGGGGCCGAAGGCACAGTCCATGGGTCCAATCTTCCCCGTATCGGGATGCATGTCTTCCTGGCGAAATACGTACCATGTCGTTAGCTTGTTGTTCTCGTCTATCTTCACCATCTTCGGTGGAAGAGGCTCCTTAATCACACCGTCTTTCAACAATGCTCCATTGTTGAAATTAGGTACCGACAAGATGATATTGCCCGCCGCATCCAATGTAGCGCCGTCTGGAGTGTTGATTTCTTTTGCGGGTAGCACTATGAGCAGCCGGGCAGCACTCCCCTCTGGTGCTACCTTGCCCTTGGTGCTACAACCGCTTATGGCAAAGAATGCAGTTACTATGCATATTACTACCGGAACCAATAGGGCATCAATTTGTAAGTACTTTTTCATAATTTCCCCTCCTTTTTCTGAATACACTACTACTCTCAATGAAGTTCTTGGAGTCAGCATATGTTCTTCAACAATATTTGATCGACCTGCTCAATAAATCAGAACCTCATTTTATGGTACGGATTTGTTGGGCACGCCGTCTTTGTGCAAAAATAGAGGCGAAAAGAACGGATGAGAAATGAATGGTTTTGGGTTATCAGAACGTGAAACGAGCTGGCCACTTACTAATGAGCCACAGCCGACCGTGATTCTCTAAATTGGGAGGGAGTCATTTCCGCGTATTTTCTGAAGGCGGTATTGAACGCTGACTTGGAATTAAATCCGACGTCATATGCGATGGCAAGAATCGTGAGATCTTGATTGGCAGGATCGGTGAGCAACCGTTTCGCTTCTTCAATGCGGTAGGAATTGATGAGATCGTAAAAATTCCGACGAAGTTCTGTATTGATAATCTGCGAGAGTTGATAGGAAGGAATGCCCAGGTGATCAGCCAGATCTTGTACTTTCAAGTCGTTGTGAGTATATGGTCTGTCCCTTTCTAGAAGTGTGAGTAATTTCTCCTTATACCCTTCAATATCCTGAGAGTTCAGGCTTGAGTATTCGTATTTTGGGCGCTGCTCGAACCTGGTTGGCTGAGCAGACGGTTGTGTTTCACCTGGAGCAGTAGTCACAGTGTCCTGATCGTTTCTCCTGACGATCTCACCTTGAAGGTCTTTGAATATTTCCGGTTGTCGCAAGGCATACCATCCGATCAAGTAAATGGTCAAACATAGGAGGAGCGGCGTCAAGAGTTTGATCTCGTAGCCTACGCTGGTAAAAGAGGTCAGAAATCTAAGGAGCGCTGTCACCCAAACCACTCCAAACATCAGCAGCAAGTTTCTTAGCCAATCCAATTTTACTTTTTCAAGATTAGAGAAGACATCCCTAATGTGTCGCTGATGGCGGTGGACTGTCCTGTAAGAGAGCCCAAAATAGAAAAAAAAGGCAACATTATAAAACACAAGCTCCAGCACCCATGATAGCGTGATGGTTTTTGGAGACAAATACGCAAATTTCGTTGCAGGGTCTGAAAAGAAGAACGGCATGAGGACAAGAATATAGAGCCCGAAAGGAAGGAGATGCAAACTCTCTTTGCGGCTAAATTTGAAATCGGGAGTGATCAAAGCCTTGCTATAAAAATAGATGACCACGCACGCCAGTACGAAGATAGGCTGGTAAGTTCGGATGAAATAGGGATATTGAAAGATTTTGTCCGTGTAACACAGGATTTTGATAAGAGCATAGTAGGTGAACAGCACGATTAAGCTACTCAAGAGATAGTTCGCGGTTTTATTGCTGTGTTTGAAGGTTAATAGAGCAAGGACAAGAAGAGTCGCCTGAGTAATCGTTGCAACAAGTATGACAGAATAGATGTCCATTTATTTTCAGGGATATGCAGAAAAGATCTTATCTTTTCCAATACTTATCGGTTTTGAGAGCGGGTCTATATATTGCTGAGTTATCGCAAGTCTTAATGCTTCAGTATATTACTAAGAATATCGATCTCCTGCAAGGCATCTGTTCCCCAAAAAAACCAGCACTAGATATGGTTGTAGATCAATGATGGTGGGAGTTCACATAGCTTGTCAAGATGTAAAATCTTGTAACAGTTTAGATATGATATGCGCATGGCAAGGTTTTGGAGAATGCCAGAAGTTTACAGTTATAGTAGAATTCTTAATCCGGTGCTTGTACTCCTAAAGTATAATATGTTGTGTTTTTTGATGCTCGTTGGTCAGGAATAGGCCAGCAGGTCGGGGGGAC
>JAUVON010000403.1 GCA_030599175.1 Desulfobulbaceae bacterium
AGCCGTCTGATGAGCGAGGACGAGGAAGGGACAGTCAAAGCTCTCAATGACTGCCGTGATATCATCGCCAGATGTGTTCATGACCACAGAGGCAGGGTCGTGGATTCTCCCGGTGATTGTAACCAGGGATTTAATTCCCGGCCAAAATAAAGGATTTTTTCTCAGCCAAAACCAGCGATCATAAACCCAGCCACATTTTCTTTCCTTAATATTCTTCATTGATTTAGAAATAAAAAAATATTTTCTTCCATTAATCTTCTTCCATATTTTAAACCCAGAAGAGGATAATCACATGGAAGAAGTACCGTGTATACATTGTGGGATTTTTTTTATTCCACGCAACAGAAAGCAGAACTACCGTTGTTTTCCTGAGTGCCAAAAAGCGAGAAGGGCTGCCTGGCAGAGAAATAAGTTGCAGACAGACCGTGAATATCGTGAAAACCAGAGGATAAGTAATAAAAAATGGCTACAGAACAATCCGGGTTACTGGAAAGAATATCGGAGAAACAACCCGGACAAGGCAGACAGGAACAGAACTCTCCAGAAAGTTCGCAATAACCGCAGACTCTCCCCAGCGACTCATTCAACAACCTCCAAACCAAATTTGATTGCAAAGATGGACGCGAGAAAATCCAGTGACGGCAAGCTTTCCGGGCAGTATTGGCTTGTGCCGCTGTTTGCAAAGATGGACGTGATAAAAATTTATCTTCATGTGATTACAGGCAGTTACAAATAATTGCAAAGATGAACGTGAGGACACGCGACCTGTTGATGTGATAAAACCTGGCCAATAACAACTGAACAAAAGGAGGTAGCTATGATCAAAAAAAGAGTTTTGGAGCCGACCCGGGTCAGGCGTGTGAATGGAAGCTTTAGTTTTATTCCGCATTGTTTTCTATCGGATGGTTTTTGGGCATCGTTAAATCAGCATGAGCTTGTTCTCTATCTGTTCCTTGTGCTGGCATCAGATAAAAGAGGCCTTTCCTATTACAGCAGTAAACGTATCTGCTCTTTATTGGGCATTAGTCATGACGAATATATCACAACCCGAGATCGTTTGATTGCCAGAGATCTTATCGCATTTAACGGAACTATCTTTCAGGTACTTGAACTGCCGGCCAGACCAATAATAGAACTGCCCAAAACAGCAAGATCATTGGCTGAGCTTATAAACCAGGTAGTTAAGGAGGTGTAAAATGATCGATAAACGCACGATTTTTGAAATTCATCGTCAAAAAGATATTGGATTCTCAGTAAGGCAAATTGCAAAGCAATTGAGAATAGACAGGGGGTCAGTATCCAAATACATCAAGGATCCATATTCGGTCCCCGGAAAAAGAACAAAAAGGCCTTCAAAGCTTGATCCATACCGTGACCTTATACGCGATATGCTCAAGCAATATCCGAACATCAATGCCCCGGTGGTACTGCAACGGATACAAGAAAAAGGGTTTGACGGAGAAATTACGATTATCAGGGCTTTTCTCAGGCAATTAAGAGGACAATCCAACTTTCGGGAAGCATTTATTCGTTTTGAATCTGATCCAGGTTATCAAATGCAGGTAGACTGGGGCCATTTCCAGAGTATGTCCTATGGAAAGAGCACAAAGAAACTATATGCCCTGGCTGTTGTTGAGTCTCACAGCCGTATGCTCCATGTGACTTTTTCTCACAGCCAGAAACAGGAATATTTTCACCAGGGGCTCCTTGATGCATTCAAGTATTTTGGCGGTACACCCAAAGAAATTGTCGTTGATAATATGATGACCGCTGTCACCGAACGTGCTGGTTCTATAATTCGTTTCAATGAATCCTTTCTTGATTTTCTAAGGCATTTTAAAATCACGCCTTTGGCCTGCAATATCAGGTCTCCCCATGAAAAAGGCAAGGTGGAAAACTGTATCAAATATATTCGCCACAATTTTTGGCCATTGAGGAGTTTCGGGGATCTTGTGGATGTACAAAATCAGGTCCTGACATGGCTTGAGACTGTTGCCAATGTGCGTATACATCAAACCACCGGGCAACGACCTGTCGATCGCTTTTTAAAGCATGCCTTGCGACCATTGCCGGAAGTCCTGCCAGAGTGTAGAGAAATCCTTTCACCATTGGTACATAAGGATTTTGGAATCCGCTTTGACGGTAATATCTATACCGTCCCTCCATGGACCATTGGTAAGACAATTACCATGAAAGCTGACAATGAAGTTGTCCAGCTCTACTACAAAGACAAATCCATTGCGGTTCATCCCCGTTGCTGGGATAGAAAACAGCGGATTGAACTGCCATCCCATAAAGAACAGGTTAAAAAAATGAGAAAAAGATTGCATCAGGACAAGCAGATCGTTGTTTTTCTGTCCATGGGGCAACTTGCAGCTGACTATCTTGAAAAACTCGTTGACGCCAGACAGCCCATCAAAAAGACAATAGCAAGTCTATTGATCCTAAGAGATGAATACGGCGAATCTTCTTTGCTTTACGCCCTTTTAAAGGCCCTGAGTCTCAAACTTTATGGCGCTGATTACGTCAAAA
>JAUVON010000169.1 GCA_030599175.1 Desulfobulbaceae bacterium
AATAATTCCTGCAGGTATAACATCCACACGCCTCGTCGAGGGGCTTCTGATCTTCCCGGTATCTTGCATTTTTTATTACAACCTTCCCTTTGGAAGTAAAAAGTGTACCGTTTCTGGCATTCCGGGTCGGCATGACACAATCAAACATATCGACTCCCCGCCAGACACCTTCCACAAGGTCTGAGGGAGTGCCGACGCCCATAAGATAACGGGGGAAATCTTCGGGCAGACATGGCGCAGTTGCCTCCGTCATATCGTACATCATATTTTTATCCTCCCCCACACTGAGTCCGCCGATTGCATAACCGTCAAAACCGATATTTACAAGTTCTTCTGTATGAGCCTTTCGAAACTCAGGGTACATTCCTCCTTGAACAATACCGAAAAGCAGCTGTTCACGCCTGGTATGCGCTTCCCGGCAGCGTTTTGCCCAGCGGGTTGTCAGATCAGTTGACTTGATTGTTTCCTCCCTGGTGGCCGGGTAAGGACTACAGGTATCCAGACACATCATGATATCGGATCCTAGAGACTGCTGAACCTGTACAGCATCCTCAGGGCTGAGAAACAGCTTAGAACCATCGAGGTGTGAACGAAAAGCTGCCCCCTCCTCTGTAATCTTTGCCAACTTTCTAAGGCTGAAAATCTGGAAACCACCACTGTCAGTCAAAATTGCACCCTTCCAGTTCATAAATTTATGCAGGCCGCCAAATCTTTCTATCAGTTCATGACCGGGTCGAATGAAAAGATGATATGTATTGCCCAGAATAATCTGAGCAGACATCTCCTCCAGGTTCTCAGGGGTCACCGCCTTAACTGTGCCCTGTGTGCCAACAGGCATAAAAACCGGTGTTTGAAATACAGCATGGCCAGTCTTCACTTCACCTCTTCTTGCCCTACAATCATCTGACTGTTTATGCAGAGTAAACGCTGTCTTTGTTTGCATAAGAATTTCCATTTTTTTTTATCAACCGCCAAAGATCATCATCACACCCATGATGATGAGAAAGAAATAGATCATTTTACGAAGTTTCTGTCCGGAAGGAAGCGTTCATATTTCAGCAGCAGCCCTGATTTCCAGCTCATATTTTTCAATTTCTTCAACAAGCCTGAACTGAATGACAGCTCTCTGTAAATTTTCACCCGGCGCATCAATTTTGAAATAGTTGTCCCCCATAAGATGGTCGGTAAAAAAACGAAGTCCAAGTTCAAAAGTGAGCAATAGAACAGCATCGAAGATATAGCTGCGGGCAGAAGGAGAGAACAGCGAACCAGCCTGCAGGAAATAACCTTCCAGGATTGCTTTACAGATCTCCACATCAAAGTGAATTTCCCGATTCACGCCCCCACCTTCACCACTCTTGTTGCAGCATGAACGTAAGCAATCTCCCAGGTCATAGTGGAGTAAACCGAGGCTGACCGTATCCATATCTATCATACCAACGCCACACCCCAATTCATTGAAGATAAAATTATCAATTTTCGGGTCACCATGTATTGGCTGAATAGCAAGAATTCCATCTTCTTTAGCTCTTTCAAGAATCGCAGCTTTATTTCTGTGTTTCTCAATAGATTCCTGACAATATTGTGAACCTTCCTCCATACTGTTGTTTTTTTTCCCGGTACAGTCAAACTTCTCCAGATATTGAGGAAGAATATGAAAACCAGGCAGGGGGTCATGCAGAATCTCACCATCCATATCAGAGACAAGGAGATGAAAAATCCCCAGGGTTCTCCCCAGCTCATATCCCTGATGACGGCTATTCAGCATCGTTACAACCCTATGGGGCAGGTAGGTTTGACCACGCCAGAAATCCCCCCTCTCATCATGGTAGAAGAGATCTCCCTGGTCAGTAAGAACGCTCCTGGCAAATTGCCATTCCGGTGCTATAGCACCGGTCCTTCGTTCAAGATGTACAGCGATATTTTGGAAATTGGTTATCACATGGAGAGGTTGGGGAAATACAGTGGCGGATATCCGTTGCAGAATAAACTTTTTTACTGATGTCTTTACCAGATAGGTATCATTTATATTGCCATGACCTATAGGAACAATAGTACAATCTGAATGTCCGGGACAGAACCGGCTGAGTAGTTCCTCCAGAACCCCATCTGTAGAAATAAGTGCCTTGACCCTTGTCATGGCTGGGATAGCTGTAGGCCGATCCGGGCATCCGTCCGACCGTTATTGTCAGGGTTTTTGATGATGATAAAATTGAAGATTACTCCCATTCAATAGTGGCCGGAGGTTTAGATGAAATATCATAAACTACCCTGTTCACACCGCGTACCTCATTGATAATACGGCTGGAGATATCACCTGAAATCTCGTAAGGAAGTTTTGTCCAGTCAGCAGTCATCGCATCTCTTGAATCGACACAGCGAATGGCAATTACATACTCATAGGTACGACCATCTCCCATAACTCCTACTGTCTGGATAGGCAGGAGAACGGCAAAAGACTGCCATACTTTCCTGTACCAACCAGCTTTCCGCATCTCCTCCAGTACAATCACATCGGACTCCCTGAGAATACGCAGCCGTTCGGCCGTAACCTCACCCAAGATCCTGATACCAAGGCCAGGACCGGGGAATGGCTGGCGATAGACCGCCTCTTCCGGCAGACCAAGCTCCAGGCCAAGTACACGCACCTCGTCTTTAAAAAGTTCACGAAGGGGTTCAATCAGTTCAAGTTTCATCACTTCAGGCAAACCACCGACATTATGGTGGGACTTGATAGGTGCTTCCCCCCGGAAAGAGACCGATTCGATAACATCCGGATAAAGGGTACCCTGGGCGAGATATTCAACACCACCTATCCGGCTCGCCTCTTCTTCAAATATTTTAATAAACCCGAGACCTATACGCTTCCTCTTTACCTCCGGATCCTTGACTCCATCAAGCTCCTGCAGAAAAAAATCTGTTGCATCAACATCAATAACGCTGAGTTTGCTTTTCTCCCTGAAAAAACGAAGAATAGACTCCGACTCCCCGCTGCGCATAAGACCATTATTCACATAGATACAGGTAAGCTGATCGCCCACAGCCCGGTGAACAATAGCTGCCACCACCGAGCTGTCCACCCCTCCTGAAAGTGCGCATATCACCTTGTCTGCGCCAACTTTTTCTTTAATTGCCTTTGTATGGCTCTCAATAAATGAGTGCATCGTCCAGCTTGGGCTGCAGCGACAAATGCCAAAAATAAAATTTCTCAGAACATCAGTGCCTATAAGGGTATGAGCGACCTCAGGATGAAACTGAACTGCAACAAACGGTTTTTCCTTATGCCGAAGGGCGGCATAAGGTGAGTTGTCACTGACTGCAGTTGCTTCAAAACCTTCCGGAATAACATTGATTCTGTCACCATGACTCATCCATACCTGATGTTTTGCCCCTCCTGTTTCAATACCGGCAAACAGCCCTTCGGTAAAGTTTGCTGAAAGAAAGGCTTTGCCGAATTCTCTTTTTTCCGCCTTCTCTACACTGCCACCCAGTTGCTGGATCATCAACTGAGCGCCATAACAGATCCCAAGGAGAGGAACGCCGAGATTAAGCAACTCCGGATCAGAGTGGGGTGCATCACTGTCATAGACTGAGCATGGCCCCCCGGACAGCACAATTCCAGTCGGTTTCAATTCCTTTATCTTTTCAATGGAAACCGAAAAAGGATGAATTTCACTGTAAACTTTCTGCTCGCGGATACGCCTGGCAATAAGCTGTGTAGTCTGTGAGCCAAAATCGAGGATAATTATTTTTTCATCATGAATATTCATAGTTTTTTACTATTTATTCGGTAAATTAGTAAAGTGCTAAGCAGTGCGATAATTTGGCGCTTCCTTGGTAATAATAACATCATGGACATGGGATTCCCTTAAACCTGCCGCAGAGATACGTACAAATCTGGCCTTCTGCTGCAGCTCTCCAATGGTAGCGGCTCCGACATATCCCATTCCGGAACGTAATCCTCCAAGCATCTGATAAATAACAGTAGAGAGAGGCCCGCGATATGGTACTTTCCCTTCAATACCTTCAGGAACCAGTTTTGCGGTACTATCCACCCCGGACTGGAAATAGCGGTCAGCGGATCCCTGGCTCTGCCCCATTGCGCCAAGGGAGCCCATTCCACGATATCCTTTATAGGTTCTGCCCTGATACAAAAATGTATCTCCGGGGGTTTCATCAGTGCCTGCAAACAGGCTCCCCAGCATCACAGTGGAGGCTCCAGCGCCAATAGCCTTTGCCAGATCCCCCGAATGCTTGATGCCACCATCAGCAATAATGGGAATATCATGCTTATTCGCTACACTGACACAGTTTCTAAGCGCACTCATCTGCGGCACTCCCACACCGGCTACTATTCGTGTGGTGCAGATAGATCCGGGGCCGATACCTACCTTTACTGCATTTGCACCCGCCTTGATAAGATCCATGGTGCCCTCCCCCGTGGCTACATTTCCCGCAATCACGGAAAGATCAGGAAAACTGTTTTTCACCACGGCAACCGCCTCAAGAACTCCCTTGGAATGACCATGTGCAGAATCTATCACAACAACATCAACTCCTGCATAAAGTAATTTTGCTGCATTTGCTTCAATTCCAGGCCCGACCCCCATGGCTGCACCGACAAGCAGACGACCAAACTCATCTTTTGCAGCAAATGGATATTTTTTGATCTTTTCAAGATCTTTTATGGTGATCAAACCCTTCAACGTCCCTTCATCGTCTACAACCAGCAATTTTTCAATACGATGTTCATGCAGCAGGGCTTTGGAATGTTCCAGATCAATGCCGACCTTTGCAGTTACCAGGTTCTTACTGGTCATCACATCAGCAACCCGTAACCCGTCATCGGAAACAAACCTCAGATCCCGATTTGTCACAATTCCCGCCAGCTTGCCCTCATTTACCACCGGCAGACCTGATATTTTATAGGTACTCATGATTTTCTGAACTTCCGCCACAGACTGATTTTGAGTCACGGTGATTGGATCAATAATCATCCCGGATTCTGATTTTTTAACCCGTTCAACTTCAAGTACCTGCTGATCCACCGTCATATTCTTATGGATGATACCCATGCCGCCCTCTCTCGCCATTGCTATAGCTGTACGATGCTCTGTTACAGTATCCATTGCAGAACTGACGAGAGGCGTGTTAATAAAAAGCGAATCAGTGAGCCTGGTTCTGAGATTCACCTCGTCCGGCAAGACCTCTGAGGCGGAGGGTATAAGAAGCAGATCATCAAATGTCAGTGCAGTTTCTATATTTTCAGGTAGCATGGTCTCTCCTTGCCTGATATTTCATTTTTGTCTCTCAAAACCAAGTTACACCTTGATTTTTTTCACTATTATAGTAAGACAAACTCGTAAAAATTCAAATTTCGGAATGGTTAAGAAAAAACAGCTCTCAGAGACTATAAAAAAAATAGTGCTACTATGCTTTTAGAAATTAATGCGGAAAACCCACAGCTACGTCTGATCGAGCCAATCGTAAAACAGATGAAAAATGGTGCTCTTGTCTGCTATCCTACCGATACAGGATACGGTATCGGTTGCGATCTATTTAACCCAAAAGCGATAAAACGATTAATACAGCTGAAAAAACGCCCCAGGAAAAAACCCTTTTCTTTCATGTGTTCGAATCTTACACATATCAGCCAGTTTGCTCACGTCTCTAACAGTGCCTACAGGCTCCTTAAAAGAAACCTTCCTGGCGCCTACACCTTTGTACTTCCAGGCACAAAACTAGTTCCTAAAATAATGGCCACTAAACAGAAAACCGTCGGTATCCGGGTTCCCGCCCACCCGATCTGTAAACTCCTTATCGAAACACTGGGCAATCCTATCATAAATACAAGTTTTCAGCTGGACGGGGAAGAAGGCTCTCTTTCTGAACCATTGGACATTGAGCAGTACCTGAGAAACAGGGTCGATGTCATTATTGACGGCGGCCGTGTCTTTCCCGACCCCTCTTCTATTATCGATCTCACCGGCGATTATCCGGTGATACTCC
Source organism: Desulfobulbaceae bacterium (assembly GCA_030599175.1). GTDB lineage: Bacteria > Desulfobacterota > Desulfobulbia > Desulfobulbales > Desulfocapsaceae > Desulfomarina. The sequence goes on from JAUVON010000169.1 coordinate 6,010, forward strand.
GCGAGGGTAAAGGGGATGTTACTCCGTATCGCTGATCAACGCCTCTTTCAGGGATTTGCTCATGGTAAAATGAAGCGTTTTTCGCTCCGGGATTTCCATTATTTTGCCAGTGCGGGGGTTCTTGGTTGAGCGGGGCTTCCGGCTCCTTACAGAAAAACTCCCGAAGCCTCGCAACTCAATGTGCCTGTCCTCCACCAGCGCATCCACCATTGTCTCAAGCATAATATCCACGGCAAGACTCACATCCTGTTTCTGCATGGAAAGTTCACTGCTTACCTTATCTACTAAATCTTTTTTTA
>JAUVON010000122.1 GCA_030599175.1 Desulfobulbaceae bacterium
AGAATATTGTTAAACATACGGGACACTCACTTTCAACGGAAAACGAAAAACACACCACGACCGGTTTATACGCCGGTCATGGTGCACCACAGGCTGCCTTAAGCTGCCAGTTAATTACTTGTTACTATACTATACCATCCATTTGGTAAAGACCAACACCAGAAAGGTGGTAATAAGACAGAATACAAGAGCAACTATGTCTTCATTACGATCACTGGAAAAAACAGATAGAGCACGTTCTTCCAGTTCTTCAGTATTTGCATCTTCGGAGAGTACAGTGCTTCCCTTACCGGCATCACCGGTTTCAATAGTTACTTTTTTTTCTTTATCACTCATAAAAGACTCCTCGATTGGAGGTTAATTTAGCACAACATCCTTGACCAGCCAGAGGACAACAAAGAATGAAAGTGTTGCCTTGGTGATTCCTGCAATAACACCCATAACAATAGGCCATCCACCAGCCTGAGTAATTGATTTTTTGGTGATCTGCATGCCAAGGCCAATTAAGCCAAAGGCAAAAAACCAGATCATAAAGTCAGTAAGGGTTACAACAGTTTTTGATTTCTTTTTCACCTGCTTGACTGCATGTTTCAGAGCGGACTTAACATCACTGGACAGGGTTATCTGTTTGGCTTTAGCGGCGGCAAGAACTCCCTGTAACTGGGTCATACGTGCACGACCGGTGCTGCCAAATGTTTTCTTGTCGGCGCGGTCTGCATAGTTACCTGCAATCTGGCGTTGTTCAACAAGATCTGTTACTGCTTCAAGCTGCTTTTCAGTCAGTCCGGAAAACTCGTTTGCCTGCATGGCACCATTGAGACTTTCCCACTCTTCAGGAGTAACCTGACTACGGTCATTATAGGATACATCTATATATTTTCCTTTGTAATGACTTGGAGGTGAAAACAGGCCAACGGAGGACATGAAAAAGAGAATTAAAAAGCCGATGATAAATACGGGGAACTTATCAATAACAACGCTTTTGAAACTTAACTTCTGTCCAGTTTCCTTGCCAAACCATGTGGCAAGCACAAGAACAATAATAGGCAGAAAAAGAACCCGGGTAATGTTAAAAATCTCGGCCACTTTGAGGGTTTCAATATCCACTGCATTAAAAGCAAGGGCAGCAGCGGCAACTTGAGCAGAGTTCAAAATTCCGGTTCCCGCCCATGCACCAAACTGAACCGGGCTCATACCGGCAAGTTTTCCGACGGTCGGGAAAACAAACATACAGATGATACCAAAAGAAAGGATGGTTCCGATGGTGTAGGCCATTTCCGCAGACTTAGCTTTTACAACAGGTGCTACCGCAACAGTTGCCGAAACACCACAGACACCCATTCCGGCAGATAGTACGCCGGTCATGGATTTTGGCTGTTTAAAAATATTTCCCAGCCACAGGACCAGAAAGACTGTTCCGAGTACGAAAAAACCAACAAGAAAGACAGAATAAACACCAAGTTTGGCAAGCTCGGCAAAAGAATAGCGGGCACCAAGCATGATGACTCCCATCTTCAGGACGAAACGGGCACATTTGACTCCCGGACCTGCAAATTTCGGGATCCCCCAGGTGTTCGTTAACAAAACACCGGCTAGAATTCCCAAAACAACATAGTTGAGATTCAAGACCTTATAAATTTTAAAACCAAGGATTGGCTGCAAACCTTGACTGATAATCTTCATTAATGGCTCTGCGTACCAGCGAATAGCCATGGCCATCACCAGAATTAAAACAATTCCGCCAAGTGGCTGCAGAATAAATGTATCGATATTAGAGTTGCCGGGTTTTTTAACAGAATTAATAAGAGCTCCGATAATGGCGATGCATCCTACTATTAAGGTCATAGTGATCTGCAAATCCAAGGTTTTATGTGTGTGCAGATATTTCGCCATGGGCAACAAGGCGCCTGATTGTGCAATAAATCCGTACAGAAGTAAAGACCCGCCCATGATCAGGGTCGGCATCTGGTCTTTTATTTGTGACATCTAAATCCTCCGTCATTTTTTATGGTAATTTCTTTTTCACATTTCTCCTTTATTGCTGTGTCAAACCTCCTTGATTTGCGCCATTGCTTTGTGCGTCTGTATCAATACGAGGCACAAAGTAACTGCAGATAAGATTTAAAAGATAAAAATAGGCAGCAAATCCGCCTACGGTAAAAAGGAGACACACCACGGCTTGCTCAGGTGTAATGACTCCTGTGTGAATAAAGTGAATAAGCGGATCGAAAAGGTTTGTTGTTGCCATCAGGATACAGATTCCAACTATGCCGAGTAAAACAAGAACAGGTGTTATAAATGTGCGTTGCATCACAAATTCCCCTCAGTGATTGTTTTATTAAAGTATGAATCAGTTTTAATGCAACATCTGCTCCTGATTGAAACAAAAAAATATAACTCTGATAATATACCAGTATCACACTGTTAATTATCAACCTACAGCTGCGAAATTTAGCAAACAGAGAGGGGGGTGCATCTGCTGGTTTACATACGGACGTGGAGCATGTATACTTGCGGAGGCATAAAACTTTTTATGATCTGTGATCAGGGAGCGTTACTGTGAGAGATATTATCCGGGATCTGGCCGACAAGGATCAACACAACCTGAAGCTGCGATTTCAAGTGGGCTTAGGCATCATATTATTCTGCTTCTGCCTCTTTACCACAACCATCATCTATCATTTCCAGAAGAACCTGCTCGTAGAGGAGACTTTCAGGCAAACTGAGCTGGTTATGACCTCTCTGGAGGCTACCCGCAGTTATATCCGCGAAATATTGCGGCCACGTATGTGGGAGGAGCTGGGTGAGGATCAGTTTATCATTGAGGCCATGTCCACCTCCTACATTACACGGGTTATTATGGATCGTTTCAAAGATGAGCTGCCGGCCTTTAAGTATCGGCGGACAGCCATCAATGCCAGAAACCCAAGCTATGAGGCCAACACGCAGGAACAGGAAATGATAGAGTATTTTCGTGCGCACCCTGAAGAACAGGAATGGCACACTGTAAAACGACTGGATTCTGAACGATATTTCACCTTATATCGACCGGTTTTGTTCAACAGTTCCTGCATGCATTGCCATGGTGCCCCGGATAAAGCGCCGGAGGCTATCAGCGCAACTTATGGAGAGGTGCGGGGATTCCATCGTACGGTTGACGAAATCGGGGGTGTTCTTTCTATTTCCATTCCAATTGAAGAGAGTCTTACGCAAATATGGAAGAGATCATTTCGAATGTTCGGTACAGTTCTGCTTCTGGCCCTGCTGCTTTACTCCACTATCTGGCTTCTCTTTCATCAGCTTATCATCACAAATCTGCGGGATCTGCTGACACTTTTTCGTACAACTCTTGGTGACAATGACAATTCACCCATACCTCGAAGCATGAAGGGGCACAGGGAAGAACTTGAAGAGCTATTTCGCAGCGCCAGAACCCTGGTCCAAGATCTACAGATAAGCCGTTCCCGACTTGTCGATCATACTGACAATTTGGAAAGTATGGTTGCTGATCGAACCGAAGCCTTGAAACGATCAGAAGCCCGGGCGAGAAAACAGGTAAAGAAAAGAAACAAAGAGTTGATGCTGCACAACACACTTACCGGCCTTATAACCAGTACAGACGACCTGCAGGTCACTCTCCACCAGGTGCTTTGTGAAACTCTGAAGGTTATTCCGGCAGAAGGTGGGGGAATCTATCTCCATGACAACATTACAAACAGGTATCTCCTGCAAACCGCGGAAAATGCTCCCATGCTGGAACCACAACAGCATAAAATTGACAATGAGCAGATTAAAGTTATCCCATCGGACACATATGACATGCTCAATATCAGTATACCTCTCAGCTGCCGTAAGCGTCTTCTGGGCATTATGTGTATCACTGAACTTCCTTGTGAGACCTTGAACTGTGCACTGCAGGAACTCCTTCTTTCCATAGGGCAGCAAATCGGACTCACCATAGAAAGTATGCAGAATATGCAGAGCCTTCGCCAAAGCACAGAACTGCTGCAGTCTGTCTTTGACGGTATAAGCGATCCCCTGATCCTGCTTGCTCCTGATGGTTGCCTGCAAATGGCCAATCAGAGTTTTCTCCTTCGAAACAACCTCGCTATGGATGATGTAATAGGACAGAACATTGATGCCGTTTCTTCAGTACAAAAATGCCTTTTCAGCGGACAGTTGCAGACACTTGATCTACAGACAGAAAAGCAGCATACAAAAGAAATTCAGTTGGATGATGGTTCAATTTTTGATATTTTCTTCTATCCAATTCTAAACACAGATGATTCGATTCAGTCCATTGTCTGTCTGGCAAAAGATGTGACAACTCTTAAGGAAACAGAACAGCGAATCCAGCAGACAGAAAAACTCGTGGCCGTGGGTCAGCTTGCGGCCGGTGTTGCACATGAAATCAATAATCCCCTTGGGGTTATTCTCTGCCATGCGGATATTATAAAAGAAGAAAATAAAGATAATAAAGAAATATCTAACGATATTGGTATCATTGAGCGTCATACTAAAAATTGTAAACGGATTGTTGCAGACCTTCTTGATTTTTCACACAGCGGGGAATCACAGATAGAACGACAGCCTGGATCAGTTAATGAATCCATTGAAAGTGTTCTCTCCATGGTCGGGCAGCAGTTCAAGAAAAACCAGATTAACCTTATATGCACCCTGGATCCTGATCTCCCCAACTGTTTGATGGACAAAAGACGCATTCAGCAGGTAATGGTGAACCTGATCATGAACGGTATACATGCCGCAGGAAACAAAGGGGAAATAACCATCGATACCCGATTCGAGAATGACCGGATACTTATAGCGATTGAAGATGATGGACCGGGAATCAACAAAGAAATGCTGGATAAAATTTTCGATCCTTTTTTCAGTACCAAAGATCCCGGCCAGGGAACCGGGCTTGGTTTGTCCGTCAGCTACGGGATCATTCGCGAGCATGGCGGGGAAATACAAGTACAGTCAACACCGGGCCATGGAGCACGGTTCACCGTTATCATACCAGTATCAGGGATGAGTCTGACTAGTGAGTAAATCACGTTGGTTGTAGTGTAGTTTTTTTTCTTATCACCTCAAAGAAAGGATGAGCTATGGGATTGCTCAGTATCAGCAATGAAATAATCGCAGAGATGGAAAGTGGATTGAGTAGAGAGGAGATTTTTCAGAAGCATGTTCGATCAAATCCTTCAGGAACCGCAAAATACGCTTATTGTATTGCAAGCATCCCCACATCAGTGCTTCGGAAACAATATCTGATAATGAATGGACTGCTGACGATCCTTCTTGTTCTCTACGCTGTTATAACCGTTCTTGCTGAGTTACCGATTGATATGAATGAGCCGACTCTTTTCATTCTGATTAAAACGTTGCTACCCCTTATTTTTTCGTATTTCGTCTTTCGTTTTCATGGCGGAATTTACCGATTGATAGGATTGTGGTGCTTGTATGACCTGTTGGAAAGCGTCCTGTTAAATGGAGTAGCGACTATTCCCGATACCATCAGGCTGTTCATCCTTTTCTGTGTTATCGTATTGACCTTCTACATTGCCAGAAAGGTTTTTCCACATTTAAGGGTGTTAGGGCCAAAACGGAATTCTGACGGAAACTATTTTCTTTAAACTATTATCCTCCTCCATTTGGAAAGGGCGTTATCAATGAAGAGACAATTTCTTCCCCTCACCACGATTCTGCTTGTCGACGATGAGCCTGATCTGCTCAGTGGCCTGAAACGAAGCTTTGCCAAACGCTTGCCTGACATAGAGGTCTTGACAGCAAAGGACGGTAATGAGGCCCTTGCAAAGCTGGAACAGGATGATATCGACCTGGTACTGATGGATATCATGATGGGGGAGACAAACGGGCTTGAAATACTGGATCAGATTCAGGCTGTGCGTCCGCAACTCACCGTAATCATGATGACCGGCTATGGAACCATCGAACTGGCCGTGGATGCAATAAGACGCGGGGCCTGGGATTTTATCACCAAACCTCTGGAACTTGATGCTTTAGCCAGACTCTTACGCAAAGGGCTTGAACGTAGTGCACTGCTTAGCGAAAACAAAGAATTGCGCAGCCAGATAATTCCGCAGGCAAGCGTTCCCGGATTCATTGGTAAAAGCCTGCCTATGCAACACTTTTATCAAACCATTAAAACGTCGGCAGACAGTGGCTACACCGTCCTTATTCGTGGAGAATCCGGTACGGGCAAGGAATTATGTGCCCGTGCAGTTCACCTCTTAAGTGATCGTCGTGAAAAACCTTTTGTTATGGTGAATTGCCCGGCAATACCTGAGCATTTACTTGAGTCGGAACTCTTTGGTTATAAAAAAGGGGCTTTTACCGGTGCAGACCGGGACCATGAGGGATTGTTCTTACAGGCAGACAGGGGTACGATCTGTCTTGATGAAATTGGAGACATTCCGGTAAGTATTCAGATTAAGCTGTTACGGGTTCTGCAGGAACAGGAAATTAAACAACTGGGTGCTGTCAAGCCACGTAAAATTGACGTACGTATTGTCGCCTCCACTAATGCGAACCTGGAAAGAAAAACGGAAGAAGGGAGCTTCAGGGAAGATCTCTTTTACCGTCTAGAAGTGCTCACTCTGCAAATGCCCTCACTTAGTGAGATTGCAGACGATATACCACTCCTGAGCGCCCATTTTTTAAATGAAGTGCGAAAAGAGTTGGGAAAAACGAAAAAGAATCTCTCTGCTGCTGCCCTGGAGGTACTTTGCGCACACCACTGGCCAGGAAATGTACGAGAATTACAAAATGTTATTCGACGGGCTTTTCTTTTCTGTAGCGAACAAGAGATAGATAGCCAGCATCTTATGTTACACTCTGCTTCGAACGGGGAAAAAGGTAGTGGAAGACAATTCTATACAGGTGAGGAGGTCATGCCTTATAAAAGGGCCAAAGACAGTTGCCTCGATTCTTTTACCCGGCAGTATGTGCATACATTGCTCAGCAAGACTGGTGGTAACATATCACAGGCTGCACGAATGTCACAACTTACCCGAGCAGCATTACAAAAGATTTTACGTCGCTATGACATTGACGGAGAGATGTTCAGGGCGTGAGCATCTGCTCCAGCATAACATCATTATCAGCGACCCGGTCCCGCACAATCTACTCATCCATTACACATCAGCGAATACGTAAGTGTGAAGAGACCTTCTCTGGCAATTGTGTCAAATGACGTTTAGGAACGGCCTGTTGTTGCAAATATTGCAACTTCTACGGTTGCCTAAAATCCTCCTTCGAGGTTCGTGATTGGATCCTGCAATGCATCCTGCAGTGCCATGAGCTTGCTACAATCGCCTTTGGATCCAACCTGGCCGTCGCTCTTGCTCCTGGAATCATAGTTTTTTTTCGGTGAGGCTTTGGATTTTCGAGAAATTATCTCGTGATCTGTTTTAACATTTGTGTTTTTTTGCATTTTTCTCCTTTCAATTTTTTGTGTAGAATTGCCTAGGAGCCTGTCCGAGAATAAGCATTTTTTTGAAAATAACGAAGAGTTTGGGCAAAATGCATTCTCGGACAGGCTCCTAGTGTGC
>JAUVON010000275.1 GCA_030599175.1 Desulfobulbaceae bacterium
TGCTCCGTCATTCCCGCGCAGGCGGGAATCCAGAACGTATTGAAATGACTGGATTCCCGCCTGCGCGGGAATGACGAAATGGCGAAATAATTAAGTTTTTACGAGACCATCACAGGTGGGACGAGGGAGGGTGGACTGTTTAGCTGAAAATCTGAATAAGAAAGAGACTCAGCCAGGGGAAGTAGGTGATTATCATCAGGGTTATCAGGAGCAGGCCGAGGAACGGCAAAGTAGAGCGATAGAGTTCGGCAATCGGCCTTTCAAAACGATACGAGGCGAGAAAGAGATTCAGTCCAACCGGTGGTGTGCAGTAGCCGATCTGAAGATTGGTGAGAAAGATGATACCCAGATGGACCGGGTCAACTCCATAACCAATTGCGATGGGCAGGATGAGTGGTACTATCAGCACCAGGGCGGAAAAGATATCGAGCATCGCCCCGACGATAAGGAGGAAAATGTTAAGAAGGAGCAGAAAGGTATATTTACTGTCGATATAGGTCTGGATATACTCAAAAAGACGTGTAGGAACCTCCTGGTCGATAAGATAATTGGTGGATGCCATGGAGGCGGCAAGGATGACCAGGATACCGCCAAAAAGAACCATCGATTTAGACATGATCCCCGGTAAGTCCTTGATGGGAATATCTCTGTGAATACAAATTTCTACAACAAGAACGTAAAATGCTGTAACAGCGGCAGCCTCACTGGGAACAAAGATGCCGCCATAGATGCCCCCCAGCAGGATCACCGGCAGGGGCAATTCCCAGGCAATTTCACGCAGACCGTCCAGCATTTCCTTGGGGGTGTATTTTTTTTTCTTCACTGTCCGGCTGCGTTCTCTGGTCATCGAATACCCTGCAAGGAGGATGAGCATGAGTGTTCCCGGCAGGATTCCGGCAAGGAAAAGGTGATCTATTCTTGATTCCGCTATTACACCATAGAGTATCAGGGGCAGACTGGGGGGGAAGAGGAGCCCGAGGCTGCCGGATGAGGTGATCAGTCCCATGGAAAAACGGTCGGAATAGCCGTCTTTTAACAGTGCAGGCAGCAGCAGGCCGCCAAGGGCGAATATTGTCACCCCGGATGCTCCGGTAAAAGCAGTGAAGAGGGCACAGACCAGCAGGGTGATTACCGCAAGTCCTCCGGGCAGCCAGCCGAGAAAAATGCGGGAAAACTTTAATATACGCAGGGGAGCTTTGCTTTCAGATAGAAGGATACCGGCAAAGATAAAGAGCGGCAGGGAAATGAGAAGCGGAGTATCCGCTAGTCGTGACATCTCGATAATGACAACTGAAATATCGATCTCTGCTCCATAGAAAGAGAGCAGGGCCAGGGCCGAGATTACAAGAAAAAGAGGGGCTCGCAACAGTGCCAGAATCAGGGTGACAACTTTAAGGACGTTCATTGATCCTGGGCCCCGTTTGGCGGGCGGGAGCGAAAACGACCGGAAAGATCGATGATAAATCTCATTCCATATCTGACGGTCATCAGACCAAAAGTGATGGGAAAGATGATATTCCAGACCCAGGTAGGGAGTGAAAGCAGGTTGGTTCCGCCAAATTCGATTTCATTTTTGATAAAGATCCATGCAGCCAGGCTCAAAGCAGCTGTGGTAATTGTGCAAAAGAGATCAGTGATAAGGGTAATCCATGGCTGGGCCGACTCCGGTAAAAGGTAGGATGAGAAGTCAAGAGCAATATGTTTCCTCTGGCCGGTGGCCTTAAGCGCCCCGAGAAGTCCGCACCAGAGTACAAGATAACGTAATAACGGGTCGGCCCACAGCAGGCCGCTTGAAAGAACAGAGCGCATAAAAATCTGCACACAGACCAGGCTGAGCATGGTTGTGAGGAGAAGGCAGAGGAGTATATCTTCACCTTGATCCAACCGTCTTAGAATTGGGTGAGAAGAGTGGTTGTCTTCGCTCAACTGTCTTTTCCTTTCCGCTCTGGCTGATTATTTCGGAATTCCTCCAGAAGTTGAATAGTCTTCTGGTAAATTTCAGGGGAAAAAGCGCTTTTCACAAGATCCTTTATCGACAGATCCCGGCTTTCCTGCAACTGCCGAACAGTGTCGTCGTCAGCTTTGATAAATTCAACTCCCCTGTCCATGAGAACCTGTCTGGAGTCATGGTTGCTTGTCCGTGTTTTCTCAAGTAGAACCGGGAAATGTTTTGCAGCTGTAGCATGGATCAGCTTTTTGTATTTATCCGGTAATTGACCAAATTTTTTTCCATCCAGGAGAAAGACACCATAGGCGTAACCATAAGGCATGTCTGTAATATACTTTGCTTTTGTAAACCACTGCAGGATGATCGAGCCATAAAATGAGTTATATACCGTATCGACCAGGCCGCTTTGTAAAGAGGAGAGAACGTCAGGAATGGATAATTGTACCGGACTTATGCCGAGGGTGGTGAGCAGGGCTCCTGATACAGGGTCACCGGAAGGAATCCAGTTGGTTGAATCTTTCAGGGCATCAATGGTCGCCACCGGTTTTGTAGACATGGCATAAATAAAACCAACCTCTGTCATTGAGATCAATTCAAGCTTTTTTTCCCTGAATCGTTTGATGAAGGTGGGCAGCAATCCTTGCACTACGTAGTCAATTTCAGCATAAGAATTGAAAAGAAACGGTACTCCTATTACACGAAAGTCGGGAACAATTTTCCCTATGCCGGTCATGGTAAAGCCTCCACCGTGGAGTTGGCCGACTCGCATCTTTCTGTACATTGCCTGGTCGTCCCCCATGACTCCTCCGGCATAGCTCCTAAAAGCAACTTCACCATTGGTTTTTTCTTTAACTTCGGCAGCAAATTTATCAAATTGTATGGCCCAGACCGAGCCGCTTGGTGCAAGGCTGCCGATCTTGAAAAGATATTTGGCTTTTGCCTGGGCGCCATTGCTGTTTATCAGCAGTATGAAGAGTGCAGTAAATATCAGGGGAGTTAAACGTTGCATATGGTCTCACCAGAGTAATAATAAATCACTTATCTAATTTACAGGGGGCAGATACCAATCATTCGGCAAAATAATCATCTTCCAGCAGACGGCGGGCTCTTTTTACCGCGATTCGATTACTTAAAGCAAATTCGGGCGCACTGTCAATAGGGAAGCTGATAACTTCCTCCAGCAACCGGTCGTGGAGTTCTTTGTTCAGGGTCTGCCTGGCCAGAGTCTTCGCATAGGTTGTCTGGATCAGCAGAAATCGCCTCTTTGAGAGAGCAAGTGCCTTTTCAAAATGAGTTCTGCTGAGATCCGGCTTACCGCCTAAAAGAGCTGGCTTGGCTGCATGATACCCACCAAAGAAGAGGTGAATAGAGCCTCCTTCGTAACTCTCATCGAGCTCCAGCAGTCGGGACATTATTTTTTCGATGACAACAAGATCGGCCATGGCTGCGGGAGAGCCTGACTGGCTTTGGATCCAGCTGATCCAGCCGAAGGTGCCCCAGAAAACATAGGGGACATCATTTTTGGTAAGTTTAGAGAGTTTTTTGTCAAATTCTTCACCATTCATCTCATCCATCGGCAGGAATTTGTTGAGAAGGTGGATACCGTACAGGTGTGCCTTGTCAGTGATTGCGGCGATTCTCAGATCTGATTTGCCACATTCGGATAACGTGGTTGAGTAGGCACTATATGACTGAGTGCCGGTTCGTAAGAGGTTTTTATTTTCAGGTGAAGAGGCTATCATGCTGTCAATCATCAGCAGGTAGGCAGGCGCTCCCTCGCAGACAAGTTCGAGATCAGTCTGTTGTCTGAGGTTTCCCACAGCGGGTTCAACGAAGGTGGAGGTAAGGTAAGAAGCGCACGAGCTGAGTCCTGCAACAACACAGAAGAGAGCAATGGTCGTCAGCAACCTGAAATGAAGCAGTGGTTGTGCGGGCATGGAAGTCTCCGAATGGTGTAGAGTTATTTTTAGTGCCTTACTCCATAAAAGCTGTAATAAAAAACAAGAAAATATAAAGTGTTATTTATCTTAGGTGGTTAATACCAGCATCAAGGCACTTATCCAGTGTAACTAAAAAGTTTTCCGGCTTGTCGGGTCAGACAGATATATATTGCTCTGTCATTGATACAATCTCGGCCTGTACTTTATGTTTAAGCTCTGGCGGAGAAACAACCCTGGCCATTGCCCCATACTGGAGGATTTTCATGGTAATTTCTCTGTAATCACTTATCGGTAAGCTGAGACGCAGCCCTCCATCAA
>JAUVON010000341.1 GCA_030599175.1 Desulfobulbaceae bacterium
CCCGCCCCGCATTTAAGGCGTTCAAAAAACGTGTTGATTATGCGGAATACGGCGGAGCCCCTCTGCTTGGTATCAACGGCACAGGTCTTATATGTCACGGCAAATCAAATTCCCATGCTATGAAAAATGCCATTATCGGTGCATCTAAAATGGTAAAATTAAATATTAATCAAGATATTATGCAAAGTTTGGGCTCGGGAAAAAATGCAGCACAGGCGGAGGTGTAAATGGGGACTGTTGTGTTAGGTACAGGCTCCTGTTTACCCAAAAGAATCCTTACCAATAAAGAGCTCGAGTCGATTGTTGACACAAGTGATGAATGGATACGCAGCAGGACCGGTATTGGTGCCAGGCGCATCGGCGGGAAAGGGGAGCAGGCTTATCAGCTTGCAGCGAAGGCTGCCCGTAGAGCACTTGATGATGCAGGCGTGTCAGTTGATGAAATTGATCTGATTGTGCTCGCTACAATCAGCTCACATATGATTATGCCCTCCTGTGCCTGTCTGGTGCAGAATGAAATTGGTGCAAAAAATGCTTTTGCCTATGATGTTAATGCTGCCTGCTCAGGATTCCTTTATGGCCTGGACCTCGCTGACAAATACATTCAGGCTGATCATTCTAAAAAGATTTTGGTAATTGGTGTAGAGACTTTGTCCGCAAAGTTGAACTGGAAGGACAGGAATACATGTATCCTTTTTGGGGATGGTGCCGGTGCTGTTGTTGCCGGTTATTCTGAATCGGATCATGGGTTGATGGGAGCTCATTTTGGTTCTGATGGGGCCCTTGGGGATCTGTTATGCATGCATGCACCCCAAAGTTTAAATCCTGACCTGGAGATCGAAGGATATCCGGGAAGCCATGTCCTCATGGGAGGGCGTGAAGTTTTTAAACATGCAGTAAGAGCGATGGAAGACTCTGTTCGATCTTTGCTTGATGCTCAAGGGGTCAGCATGGAGTCCGTTGATCTTGTTATTCCACATCAGGCAAATATTCGTATTTTAAATAAATTGGCAGAACGGCTCAATATACCACAGGAAAAGCTATTTATAAATGTGTCAAAGTATGGCAACACGTCCGCAGCGTCTATTCCTATAGCCCTCGATGAAGCCAACAAAGAGGGATTGATTTCTCCAGGTGACACTGTTTTATTCTGTGCTTTCGGAGGTGGATTTACCTGGGGAGCAGTCCTGACCAAGTGGTAAACAGGAGATTTGAGTATGGACTATTTTATATCTGAAGAACAACAGATGATTGTCGATATAGCACGACAGATCACTGATGAAAGAATCATACCTTGTCGAGCTGAACTTGATGAAAATCATGAGTTTCCTCGTAAGATTTTAGATGAGCTGGCTCAAGCGGATCTTTTTAGCGTCTTGATTCCCGAAGCATATGGCGGTTTTGGGGGTGGATGTCTTGATATTGTGCTCATTCTTGAACAACTCAGTCGGGGATGTGTGGGGGTTGGCACTGCTTTTGCGGCAAATTTCCTGGGAGCATATCCGATTATCCTGGCTGGATCAGATGAGATGAAGCAGAAATATCTCCCTGCTATAGCTACTGGAGAGAAATTCGCCGCTTTTGGCCTGACCGAGGCCAATGCCGGTTCTGATGCCTCGGGTATACAGACCACAGCAGTTCTGGATGGTGATGAATGGGTACTCAATGGTACCAAACAGTGGATTACCAACGGTGGTGAAGCCCAGATCTACACAATTGTAACCATAACTGATCGCAGCAGGGGGCCGCGTGGTGCTTCTCTGTTTGTCGTAGAGGAAGGCGATCCTGGTTTCAGCTGTGGCCCCAAAGAAAAGAAAATGGGTATCAGGGCCTCATCAACGACAGAGCTTATTTTTAAGGATTGCAGGATCCCCAAGGATCGCTTGATTGGCCGGAAGGGGACAGGTTTTATCACGGTTATGAAAACCCTTGATCTTTCAAGACCCGGGATTGCAGCACTTGGTATAGGGCTTGCGCAAGGGGCTCTTGATGAGGCTGCACCCTATGCCAAACAGAGAAAACAGTTTGACAAGCCGATCATTGCCTTCCAGGCTGTTCAGCATCTGCTGGCTGATATAGCCATCGGTATAGAATCAGCCCGGGCTCTTGTCTATGCTGCAGCAAAACATATTCAGGCATACCCCAAAGATATGTCCAAGGCTTCTTCCATGTGTAAGGTATATGCAACAGATATGGCAATGAAGGCCACAACTGATGCGGTTCAAGTTATGGGCGGATACGGCTACATGTGTGAATACCCGGTTGAAAAGATGATGAGGGATGCCAAAATCCTGCAGATTTATGAAGGTACAAATCAGATCCAGAGAAACGTTATAGGGCAGGAGCTGAATAAAGAATATTCTAAGTAATGATGGCGTCGTAAAAAGTCCGATCTCCTGCGTTGTAGGTTTTTTACAGACACTCGGCATACCGTATGTATGGCCGAGTCCCTGTAAAAAACACTACGCCTTGTATATCAAACTTTTTGACTTAGCCATCCGGAACTTCGAATAACCTTTTTACGAGTATGTCAAGTAATAACTATTGATGGTCTCGTAAAAATCATAAATATCAGATCGAGAGTTTTTACGACGCCATTAAGATGCGGATTGGTATATGAATATAATAGTATGTATTAAACAGGTTCCCGATGCCAAGGACGTTCGTCTTGACCCCGAGACAAACACCCTGGCAAGAGAAGGCGTAGCATCGATCATGAATCCATATGATCAGCATGCCCTGGAGGAGGCTGTGCGACTAAAGGAAGCCCATGGCGGTGAGGTAACCGTTATTACCATGGGTCCTCCCCAGGCCGAGGAAATTTTGCGGCTGGCCATAAGTTGTGGTGCAGACAAGGTTGTTCTGGTTTCCGATAGAGCTTTTGCCGGGGCGGATACCTGGGCGACTGCCTATACCCTGGAACAGGCAATAAGAACACTGGGAGATTTTGATCTCATTCTTTGCGGCAAACAGGCTATTGATGGTGATACAGCCCAGGTTGGACCCGGGCTTGCCATGCGGCTTGATATCCCATATATCACATGTGCCCAGAAAATAAGGGAATCCGACTCTGACCGGTTCATCGTTGAAAGGATGATGGATGATGGTTACGATGTTGTAGAGATTGCTCTTCCGGCCCTGCTTTCAGTGGTGAAAAATATCAATGAACCCCGCGTACCATCCCTTAAGGGGAAAATGAGGGCTAAAAAAGCAGTCATCACAACGTTGAGTGCAGATGATATTAATGCCGATCATGC
>JAUVON010000411.1 GCA_030599175.1 Desulfobulbaceae bacterium
ACCAGATCAGGCGCATCGATCTGGATGACTTTCTTTCTGGTCGGCTCATAATACTTCATCAGCGGTGACAGCTCCCTGATCATAAATTCAACATCATCAAAGGTCAGGTCATCCCAGAAATCATCCTGGAGCACTTTAATAAGGTTATCCTTATTGTTCCCCACTTCACTAAGACTGTCTTTTTTCCTGAGAACATTTTCAACCCTTTCCTGCACATATGTCCTCATATGCTCTATCTTGTCAAGTTTTCTATCCAGGACAAAACTGAACAACTTTTCAGTCTGCAAAATAAAAGCTGACACATTCGGGTTAGCTTCCTGTGTAAACATGATCAAGGGCACAATATCCTTTTTCAATTCCCTGACATATTTTTCCAGCCTGAAAGAGTTCTGTTTGATGGTATTAATAGCAGGTAACTTCTCCCTGGTAATAGACGACTCTTCATCAAGATTATCAATAGAGTACAGGATTTTATTTGAGATAATCTTCTTCTGCATCTCATCAAGAGGCTTATCCAGCAACTCAATCCTATTTTCAAATATCCTGGTAATCACATCTGTCCCAGGTCCCCGCTCTGCTCCCACTTTAATATCATGATATTTTACATTTGAATGCCCGCCAATTTTAAAATCAAGGATGAGAAAATCTTTTTTACCCCTCTCCTGCAGCCAATCCCTGTGTTTACATGACTCCAGGTTCCTGGTGCCCCTGCCAATCATTTGCCAGAACCTGATATGGGAGAATACAGGTTTCACAAAAACAAGGTTGCACACTTCGGGAATATCCACTCCTGTATCCAGCATCCCGACTGAAAGGGCAATTCTTGGCTCAGATTCTTTTTGGAACCGTTTAACCTCATCCTCTGATCTTGCCATATCCGACGTAATTACCTGCACATCACTGCTGAGTTTTGGATATACTTTTCCAAATATATTCTTCATATGTTTCGCATGCCGCTGGCTGGCACAGAAAAATATCGTTTTGCACGGCTTGCCTTCATCAGATTTATAGCAGGAATTCATAAATTCCCTGATGATTAGTTCATTCGTCTTATCATCCATAAATATCTTATCAAATTGGGGTCCATCAAAATAGGTACTATTGGGGTCGATCTCCTGCCTTCTCAACTGGTCTTTTAAAGATTTGCTCAATTCAGTACCTTCAATGCCTAATGCCAGGACTTTGGTGTCAATAATCTCTGCCCGGTATGAAACAAGGACTTCATCCCTGACTGCCTCATCATAAGAGTATTCAACTGTTGGCTTGTTGTCTTCACAACCAAATAGGGCATACGTATTTCTGGACTCATGTTCTCTTGGGGTGGCGGTCAGACCTATTTTTATTGCATCAAAATATTCATTAATGCGGTTGTTTTTATCATAAATTGACCTGTGAGCCTCATCAAATACGATGAGGTCAAAAAATCCGGGACTTAACTTTCTATAGAGTTTTTTTGGTTTACCACTGCTCAAAGTCTGGATAGTGGAAACATATAATCTGGCACTGGTGGTAAATCCATCGCGAAGACTGGCTACCGGTTCTGTAAAGAATTCCTCAAAGCCGTTAGTTTTTGCCTGGTTAACCAGTGCGATTCTATCTGCTATGAATAATACATTGCGAACCATATTAGCGTCAATCAACATTTTTATCAAAGCCATGGCCACCCTTGTTTTTCCCGTGCCGGTGGCCATCTGCACCAGCGCTTTTCGATGACCCTGCGAAAAATGTTCGCTCAATTTCCTCACAATCTGCTGGCTTCTCGGCCTATCTACGATTCGGGGATTGATTTTTACATCCTTTGGGTCCCGCCTTTTATGGTGCAGGTCATTCCTTCTTCTAAGGTCTTCCTGGGAGAACGGGCCGCTGACTTTCCGTTCAATCCCATCCTCATCAATAAAACGCCAGATGTATCCGTTGGTTAAGAAGATAGGGACCTTTCGATCAATCTGGTTTTCAATATCCTTGGCATACGTGCGTGCCTGGATTCTCCCCTTCTCTTCATCCTTTGAGAATCGTTTTGCCTCGATAATAGCCAGTACGGAATTGTCCTCGTCCAGCAAGACATAGTCAATAAATCTATCAACGCCTTTTTCAATACTGCCATTAAAAAACACAAATTGCTTCTGGTTAAAATCAGATTTGACAGAATTGACTTCTTCTTTAATGTATTTCCTAATCCAGCCAGCTTTTTCAAGTTCAGGATCAATATACTGTTTTCTGGTTTGATTTTCGTTGATTAAATCGACAACATCATCAAATTCTTCAACCATCCTTGAATAAAATGCGTTGCATTACTTATAAACTGTCTTATTTTTACTTTAA
>JAUVON010000358.1 GCA_030599175.1 Desulfobulbaceae bacterium
ATTTACAGATATATATCTCTGGTGGCGATGCAGGGAATTGAACCCCGGACACTACGGATATGAGCCGTATGCTCTAACCATCTGAGCTACATCGCCGATGTTGTAAGGCAAAAAAAACTACACTATTAGCGTTTAGCTGTCAATAATTTTCGTCTATTGTTACAATTTTCCAGTAAACGACACAAGGGGCCCCCCAGTCGAGGGGCCCCTTGTGTTAACTCACTTTGGTTTTACATCTGAAGAAACAAGGGGATGATCTACATCATTCCGCCCATTCCTCCCATGCCGCCCATGCCGCCCATTCCACCACCACCACCCATTGGAGGCATTCCACCACCAGCACTGTCGTCTTCCGGCTGATCTGCAATAACACACTCAGTTGTTAAAAGCATACCGGAAACAGAGGCTGCATTCTGCAGAGCATAACGAGTAACCTTGGCAGGGTCAATAACACCCGCAGCAATCAGGTCTTCATACTCCTCAGTAGCTGCATTAAAACCATTCGCTCCTTTCAGGGTCTTAACATGGTCAACAATTACAGAACCTTCACGACCGGCGTTATTTGCGATCTGGCGAATAGGCTCTTCAAGAGCACGGAGAAGAATATTTCTTCCCAGTTCCTGCTCTCCAGGAAGCTCAAGTTTCTTAAGAGCATCAAGACAACGAATATATGCCACACCACCACCAGCAACAACACCTTCCTCAACAGCGGCACGAGTTGAGTTCAGAGCATCTTCAACACGGGCCTTCTTCTCTTTCATCTCGATTTCTGTTGCGGCACCAACATTAATTACAGCAACACCACCGATCAGTTTAGCAAGACGCTCCTGGAGTTTCTCACGATCATAATCAGAAGATGTATCTTCTGCCTGGTTGCGGATCTGCTTGACACGGGCTGCAAGTGCCTCTCTGTCTCCGGCACCGTCTACGATTGTGGTATTGTCCTTATCAGTCACAATCCGCTTACAGGTACCAAGATCATTAACGGTTACATTCTCAAGTTTAATTCCCAGATCTTCAGAAATAACCTGTCCACCGGTAAGAATAGCGATATCTTCAAGCATTGCCTTTCTGCGATCACCAAAACCAGGTGCCTTTACTGCGGCAACATTCAAAGTACCACGCAGCTTGTTAACAACCAGAGTCGCAAGTGCCTCACCATCCACATCTTCTGCGATGATAAAAAGACCTTTACCCATCTTGGCAACGGACTCAAGGACAGGAAGAAGATCCTTCATATTGGATACTTTCTTCTCAACGAGAAGGAGGTAAGGATCTTCCATGGCTACTTCCATGCGATCCGGATCGGTAACGAAGTAAGGTGAAAGATATCCGCGATCAAACTGCATACCTTCAACCACATCAAGGCTGGTATCCATGGATTTGGCTTCCTCAACGGTAATAACACCCTCTTTACCAACCTTATCCATGGCCTCGGCAATAATATTACCGATAGTTTCGTCACTGTTAGCGGAAATGGTGCCTACCTGGGCAATTTCTTTCTGCTCTTTGGTGGGGGTTGCAAGTTTAGCAATTTCTTCAACTACAACTTCAACACTTTTATCGATTCCACGCTTGATCTCCATCGGATTTCCACCAGCTGCAACAAGCTTTGCACCCTCAATATAAATTGCCTGAGCAAGGATGGTGGCAGTGGTAGTTCCGTCACCAGCAACATCAGAAGTCTTAGAGGCAACCTCTTTAACCATCTGAGCGCCCATATTTTCAAACTTATCAGAAAGTTCGATCTCTTTAGCAACAGTCACACCATCTTTAGTGATGGTAGGCGCGCCAAAAGATTTATCGATCAGCACGTTACGTCCCTTTGGTCCGAGGGTTACTTTAACCGCATCAGCGAGGGTATTTATACCTGTGAGAATAGACTCACGGGCTTTCACTCCATATTTAATATCTTTTCCAGCCATTATTTAATTCTCCCTTTGTCAACAAGATCTTTTCCAAGATCAAAATGAATTGTATTTTATATTTAAAAATAATTTTGCTTATTCTATAATTCCAAGGATATCGTCTTCGCGCATAATGAGAAAATCTTCCCCGTCAAGTTTCACGTCGGTTCCACCATATTTAGAAAAAAGAACCTTGTCGCCTACTGCAACCTGAAGCACTATTCTTTTACCGCTGTCATCAACTTTACCAGGTCCTACTGCTGCAACTTCACCCTCAGCCGGCTTCTCTTTAGCGGAATCGGGGATAATGATGCCACCTGCTGTTTTTTCTTCTTCTGCCAACCTTTTAACCAAAAGACGATCATTCAATGGACGAATCTTCATTACTTTCTCCTACATTACAAATAGATTTATTCCTGAAAGGGGCTCCATCAATTATATACGTGGAATCCCGCATTAATTTTGCCCGTTTATCGGACAAGTATCTCAAGCTGGGCAAAACTATATGATTGGATTTTTAAAAATCAAGGGGCTGAAATCAAAATAATTCAACAATTATATTCCCTCGGCCACAGGGAGATAACACACTGAAGTCACAACAATAAAACAAACTAGCCACACCTGACAGTCCATTTAAATGGATCTTCCTGTTCACCTTTTTGGATTGCCTGCAACTCGGCGAACAATTTTGCAGACAGTTTGCCTGTTTTTCCCTCGTTAATCAGATACGTTTTTTCTTTATAATAGAGTTCACCAACTGGAGAGATAACTGCGGCAGTTCCTGTACCAAATGCCTCCTGCAGCCGTCCCTTTTCGTTTGCCTCCAGTACTTCATCTATAGTGATCTTCCTTTCAACGACATCTATTCCCCAAAGACCGGCAAGCTGAATGACCGAGTCCCTGGTCAAGCCAGCAAGAATAGACCCTCCAAGAGGTGGGGTTATCAACTCATCGTCAATTTTAAAAAAGATATTGCTGGTTCCTACCTCCTCTATATATCTATGCTCACAACCATCCAGCCACAACACCTGAGAGCAGCCGCTCTTTTTTGCCAGCTCAAATGCCAGAAGTGAAGCAGCATAGTTACCGGCGGTCTTTGCTTCACCGACTCCCCCTTTTACTGCACGGACATACTCATCACTGAC
>JAUVON010000391.1 GCA_030599175.1 Desulfobulbaceae bacterium
ATCTCCTGCGGGGCAAAGCAACAGAAGAGCTACTATACTATTAACAGACTCAGGTTTGCAACAAGCTTAAGGCACCCCTTAAAAGGTTCAATTTATAAGCCTCATTACAGGCTGCCGGATGAGTTGTTCCAAGGGAACAGGATTATAATCCAGGGTTAAAGTCCTAAAAAGGTGATCAAGTTCTTTTTGCCAGTAGCCCAACTGCTTTTTCTGGTGTGGTGCAAGATCATGGAGCATTACGATGTCCCCGGGTTGTAAATGTTCGAGAATTTTCCCGGAAAGGTTCCGGATATTACGATTCCCTCGGTCAAGGGCGCGGCAGCTGTAGGTGACTGTGATAAGGCCTTCCCCTGTCAGCACCTTTCCGAGGCGAGGACTGGTGATACCGGCGGGTGGACGAAAAACAAGGGGCTGTATCCCTAACTCTTTTAGATTTTCCTGGGTTTTATGGATATCCTTACGCAGGTTATTTTGTCGCCGCAGCATAAGGAAATAGTCATGGCTCCAGGAATGATTGCCCAGGGTATGTCCCCGGGCAAGGATTTCTGTGATCAGCTCCGGATATTTTGCCGCTTTTTCCCCTACCACGAAAAACGTGGCCTGCAGACTGTGACGATCCAGAAGATCAAGCAAAATCGGGGTAGATGATGGGGATGGGCCATCATCAAATGTAAGGGCAATGCTCTCCATTCCCGCCGGACCTCGGCTAATGATCGGTAGAAAGAAACTAAATCCAGGAAAAAAGGGCGCCGCGAAACAGAGCAGAAGGAATAAAAACAGTGGAATAACTGCCAGGGAGGGATAAATAAAAAATAGCAGGGAAGCCATCCCCAAAGTGATGAAACCGGTTTTCTCAGCCGGGGAAAAAGATATCTTAGCAAGGTTATCAAACACCAGTCGCCTCTTTATCAGTCCAACCAACCATCCAGACCAACTCCGGATTGACAGCCGAGACCTCATTTACCGTAATCACAAAGCCGGCTTTTTCCATGAGTTCTACCATCCTTTCGCTTGAACGATACCGGGGACACTGGCCTGATGATCTTATCCGGCTATCCTCCAGCCGCCATGACCATGAAACCGAGTCAGGAGGACGGATCACAAATCTTGTGACCAAAATGCCTTTGTCTCCGAGAGCCCGAAAACTCTCTCTAAACAAAGCTGCTGCAGTCTCATCATCAAGATAATGGAGCATATCAAGAAGCAGAACGATATCGGCCTGACCTGGGACAAGTGGGAATTCAGGCGCCCAACCTGTTGTCA
Organism: Desulfobulbaceae bacterium; assembly: GCA_030599175.1. Lineage (GTDB taxonomy): Bacteria > Desulfobacterota > Desulfobulbia > Desulfobulbales > Desulfocapsaceae > Desulfomarina. The sequence continues at coordinate 1,264 of JAUVON010000391.1, forward strand.
CTGTCCCTCTGTCGCCCATGGCTATGGATGCCACTCTGACCCTCTCCGGATCGGGATCAATGGCAAAAATTTCTGCCTCCTCATACTGTTCTAAACACCAGCAGGCAGGAATACCATATCCACAACCAATATCAACGATAGTCCGGACATTCTCCCTGCGGTTCAGCATTCGTGGTAAATCATTGAATATCGGGTCAAACTGCAACTTGAAACGGGCAAACATCTTTGGATACGCTTCCAACGTCCTGTACCGCTGACGAATGCGGTGGTTAATATTATTTTTCCCCAACCTGATTTTTTTATCTTCACTGGCAAAATAGTATTCCAGTAAAGGCGGCAGCAACAGGAAGGTTCCAAGTAAAGAGTAACCAATACCAAGGAATGAAGTGATGCCTATACTCTTCAATAAAGAATGCTCGGCAATACAGAGGACACCAAAGCCGACCAGGGTAGAAGCACCAGCCATAAAGACGGCTACACGTACCAGGGCATAGGAAGGATGTGTGATATCACGGTACCTCTGGTGAGCCCTTACACAGAAAATCGAGTAGTCAACACCCATGCCAAGGACTACGATGGACAGCATAAGCGCGGGAATGTCAAGAGGGTGACCAATCAGTCTCAGGGTTCCCAGAGTACAGATATAGGCAAAAAGTGGTGGTAATAACGTCAGTAAGGTCAGCGGCAGATTTAAATAGAAAAAAAACAGCAGCAGGGCCACACTGACGGCAATGATCAGCAGCATGGTGGTGAAAGTCGAAAACAGAATATCAGCCAGCCGTTCCGTAAAAAAATCGGCATCAAATATTCTGTTTTCCTTGCCATAGCGGATTAAAAATTTCTCCCCATCATAATTTTTCCCCGGCTGCGCAGTGATAAACTGAATCAAACCGGACTCTTTTTCATTTTCTGAAATTCCCAGCAGGCTATAGTATCTGGGTGGAATAGCAGGGGGATCTTCTGTATAGGATGGATCGAGTAGAGAGAAAAAATCGGTAAAAGCATCAGGTGTGAAGCCGTAAGCTGAACCTGCCGCAAGCAACAGTCCTTTAACTTCTTCCCTCCTCCGTTCATCCCAGAACTCATGCCAGGCGAGCAGATTTTTCTGCCCCCTTTCTCTGCCGGGAAAAATCATCGACGGTACAAAGGCACCTGTCAGCACATCTTTCTGGATATCCTGTTCAATTTTAGTAAGAATCAGGTCATTACCCTGCTGAACCTCATCTCCGGTGTCGGCGGAGTTCATCAGAAATATCCGTTCACCGACATTCCCCCATACTTCGGCAAACAACGCATCAGCTGCAAGAGTTTCCTCACTCACCGTGTTCATGCTGCTCAAACTTACGAAAAACTCTGGTCTGGCGAAGAACAATAAGCCAAAGAGCAGTACAACCGCTGCGATGGCACCTTGCCTGCCGGTGCTATA
>JAUVON010000255.1 GCA_030599175.1 Desulfobulbaceae bacterium
AATAGAGTTGGAGGCCACAGGCCACCCTTCTTTTCTTGTAAGGGTTTTGCCATTTGACCGGATAATACTGGTAATCCATTCCACCCATATCCCCTTCGCGGAAAATTTTTTCCATGCCGCTGGTCAGTTCGTCTTTTTTTCTGCCTGTGACAACGGCTACCTGCCAGGGTTGGGCGTTTGTGCCGGAAGGTGCATGCCCGGCTGAAGAGAGAATTTTCTCTATCTGTTCTTTGCTTACAGGTGTATCAAGGAAAGCACGGGTCGATTTTCTAATTTTGAGAGCATCTGTAACATTCATGGTTATGTTATACCGGTTGAAAGAGAGAGTGTAGGGATAGGACTTTGCCTGGTAATCATTATCTTCTTATACGTTATATAGTATCAGGTGCTTGTAAGTAGCAAGTAAATTTGTAATTTGGGAGGAGATACCATGTCGGACGACGAAACTGTTTTGACCCCTGATGAAATTGAAAACCCTGACAACAAGACTGTAGAAGATGGAGATAAATCCCTGGTTGTAGCAAAAGATTTGCTGCCAAACGACCTGATGATCATTCCCCTCCATGACCGCCCCATGTTCCCCAAGATGATGGGGCCGATTATCGTTGATGACGCGGCTATGCAACAGGCTGTTTTGAAACATATGAACAGGAATGCTCCACTTTATTTTGGTCTTATTTTATTAAAACCTGCTGAAGACGGACTTGCTCACACCCCCCAGAGTGCTAACGACTTTTTTAAAGTGGGTGTTGCTGTCAGGGTAATCCAGGTATCTCCCTATAAGCCGGGGGAACCGCTGCAGGTCATGGCTCAAGCTCTGGACAGGTTCGATGTTATTGCTCTTCTTAAGAAAGATTCTATCTTCATGGGAGAGGTTAAATACTGGCAGGAGCAGGTCGTTGAGAACACAGAAGAACTCAAAGCCTATTCCGTTGCTATCATCGACTGCATTAAAGGGCTTGTTAATCTGAACCCGCTATTTAAAGAAGGACTGTCTCTGCTCATCGAGAGAATTAATGTAAGTGATCCCGGTTCACTTGCAGACTTTGCCGCCTCGATGACAACATCCTCCGGCGCCGATATTCAGAAAATCTTAGAAATAAGGGATGTGCGTGAGAGAATTGAAGCGGTACTGGTGCTCCTGAAAAAAGAGGTAGAGATTACCAAACTCAAGGCAAAAATATCCAAGCGTATAGAAGAACAGCTCTCCAAACAGCAGCGTGAATTCTTTTTAAAGCAGCAGCTCCAGGAGATCAAAAAAGAGCTGGGACTTGCAAAAGATGATACCCAGGCCGAAATAGAGAAATATGAAAAACGTCTGAAAAAAAGAGTAGTTTCAGATGAGGGGAAGGGGAGGATAAAAGAGGAGATAGAAAAACTCAGGCTGCTTGGCTCTTCTTCACCTGAATTCAATGTTACCCGTACATATCTCGATTGGTTGACGGTGCTGCCGTGGGGCGTTTATACCAAGGATAATTACAATGTCAAGAAGGCTGCAAAGATTCTCGATCAGGATCATTACGGTCTTGATGATGTGAAGGAGCGTATTCTTGAACTGATATCCGTCGGTACGATTAAAGGTGATCTTTCCGGTACCATCCTTCTTCTCCAGGGTCCTCCCGGTGTAGGGAAGACTTCTGTCGGTCAGTCGATTGCCAGAAGTCTCGGGCGAAAGTTTTACCGTTTTTCCCTGGGAGGTATGCGGGATGAGGCAGAAATAAAAGGGCATCGTCGTACTTATATTGGCGCGATGCCGGGTAAATTTATTCAGGCCATCAAGACCTGTGACTCTTCCAATCCGGTTATCATGCTTGATGAGATAGATAAGATCGGTGCCAGTTTCAGGGGAGATCCCGCCTCCGCCCTGCTTGAGGTGCTTGATCCCGAGCAGAATCGCAATTTTCTCGATCACTATCTTGATGTACGATATGACCTGTCAAAGATTCTTTTTATCTGTACGGCTAATCAGCTGGAGACTATTCCCGGCCCTCTCATGGACAGGATGGAGGTTATCCAGCTGCCGGGGTATATCCTGGCGGAAAAGGTTGAAATTGCCAGACGTCACCTTATCCCGAAGCAGATGAAGGCACACGGTTTGAAACCAAAGCAGGTCACTTTGACCAAAGCCCTTCTTGCTTCAATAATTGACGGGTATGCCCGGGAGGCAGGGGTAAGGGGTCTTGAGAACTGTATCAAAAAGATATTGCGGAAGACTGTTAAAAGGATCATTGCTGAACCGAAAAAGAATGTTCGGATTCGAAAAAATGAGCTGCGTGATCTTCTGGGCAGGAGACTCTTTCAAGAAGATAACAGCTTTAATAAACCTCGTATAGGTGTCATTACCGGCCTGGCATATACCAGCATGGGAGGTGCCACGCTTCATATAGAATCGATTCCCATCCCAACCGGGCAGCCTGGTTTTAAACAGACGGGGCAATTGGGACAGGTTATGGTTGAATCTTCCGAAATTGCTTACAGCTATGTTCGTTCGCTGATGAAAAATAATGTTGAGGTGAGTGACTTTTTCAAGAAAAATCAAATCCATCTGCATGTACCGGCGGGGGCGACTCCAAAAGACGGTCCTTCTGCAGGTATCACCATGGCATGTTCTCTCTATTCCCTGGCAATGAATCAGGCGATTAAACCACGTATGGCCATGACCGGGGAACTGACACTCAGCGGTCTGGTTATGCCCATAGGAGGCGTAAAGGAGAAGATGATTGCCTGCCGCCGTTCTAAGGTGAAAGATGTTATTCTGCCTAAAGATAACAAGGAAGATTTTGAACTGCTTCCTGATCATATTAAAGAGGATATAATCCCTCATTTTGTGTCAACGTTTAAGGATGTTCTGAAGGTCTGTTTTGCCTAATGCGGGTTTATATGAAAGTCATGTTAACTCCCCTGACAGGGAGGGATTCGGAGGAGTGTTGACACAACAGGTAAGCGAGCCTGCGAGACTCCGATCCACAGCCTGCGAGGACGTTTGGCAACACTCCTTCGAATCCCGGTTATGTTTTATATTACTTTCATAACAGCGTAGCGGTGTCATCGTTGTGAAATTCATTTCATGGGTGTTAGGCCGGCAGCAGATCATAGAAATAAGTGAGGATATCTGTTCTGGTCACAATACCTATCATTTTTCCATCATGGACTACCGGCAGGTGGCCCACATCCTGTTCTATCATGGTTCGGGCCGCAGTGGCGGGTGAAGTGGCGGGGGAGATTGTAGTTATATCCCGTGCCATAAAAGCTTTTACCGGGCTGTTCCACTGCCTCTCCTTTTTGATTTTTTTCAGGTCCCAGAGAACGATTATGCCCTTAATCTCGTTCTCTTCTGTCACCATAACCCCTCGTATGTTTTCTGAGGCCATAAGTGCCTGTACTTCATGCATCGGACTCTCCGGGCTGACTGTGGCAACAGGAAATGACATAATATCAGATATTTGAACGGCCCCTGCCTGTTCTTTGGTCAGGAGATCGATTATTGTCCCCTTGATATCGGCGGGTGACATTTGTTCCTCTTTGACGGTAGCAGATCCTGCTCCTGCATGACCTCCACCACCAAAATGAATCATAACGTGACCGACATCAATATTTTCAACCCCACTGCGACCGATAACGGTATATCTTGATTCGCTGATAAAGGTAACAAAAATAGCGTCAACATTAATTATCTTTCTGTACATATTGACAACGGCTGCGAGGTTTGCCACGTTTTTATCCAGATAGACGGTATTGAAACCGACTGAGTTGCCGCTGATCTTTATCTTTTCAGTTTCTTTCATCATCTCAAAAAGGATCTCTTTCTGGGTCTCCTCATAGGGAGGGTTGAGAAAGAAACCGGCAACGTTGAGATCTGCATTGTTCTCCAGAAGATAGGCGGCGGCTCTGGCGTCATCCGCCGTGGTTGAGGGAAATGTCAAATGGCCTGTATCTTCATATAGTCCTATCAGCAGTACCGTTGAAACCAGTGGGCTGATACTGATATCTCTTTTTATCATCTCCCTGATAAAGAGGGTGACAGTGGCACCAACATGTTCCCGGCATGACCAGGTTGCCAAAATACTGCCCTCTGCTGTCATATGATGATCCCATAAATCTATCTCCAGATCACTCTTGCCTCTCAGCTTTTCCATCCTGTCAAGGCGGCGCCACTGATTGGTATCTACCACGATAAGTTTGGTGATTTGCTCAGGATCTATCTCATTGGGCAGGATGATATTAAAGGCGGTTTTGTGGGTGGAAAGGAACTGGCCGACGTTTCTGTTTACCGCTTTGGGGACTACGCCGACACAGCCCGGATAAATGATGGTGGCAGCAATGACTGATGCCAGGGCATCAAAGTCTGTATTTTTATGGGTTGTTGCTATTTGCATGAAAAGCAGATTTGTTATTCGTTTTTTCGTTTCTGTACACTGGCATCCAGCAGCTGCTTAGTATAGGGATGGTTGGCTTTTAGGGCTCGCAGATCCTCCACGCCAAGTACTTCAACTATTTCGCCGTCGTTCATTACTGCAATTTCACTGCACATATGGCCTACCACAGCAAGGTCATGGGAGACCATCAGATAGGTCAACCCCCTTTCAGCACGCAATCTCGTTAACAAGTTCAGAATTTCGGCTTGGACAGAAACATCCAGA
>JAUVON010000298.1 GCA_030599175.1 Desulfobulbaceae bacterium
AACCGTGACCCCTATAACGATAAATATCAAATCAGTTTTCAATACCGGGATTGAAAGAAATGCGTTTTTACACTCTCCTTCTAATCTGTTTATTATCTGCATTGCACCCCCTGTCAACCGGCGCAGGTCAACTATTGACTATTACCGATAATTCCGGCCGGACAACCTCCTTCAACAAACCTTTTACACGAATAATATCTCTCTATTCAGCACATACAGAAAATCTCTGCAGACTGGGAGCAGCGGATCAGATCATCGGCATATCCACCTCCGATGATTATCCATCCTCCATCCTTGATAAAAAACGTTTTTCCTACCGTGAAGATCCAGAAAAATTTATAGGGGCTCATCCCGATCTGGTGCTGGTCAGACCAATGATAGAAAGATCCTACCCGCAATTTATCAAAAAGCTGGAAAAGGCAGGCATCAAAGTAATCTCGTTGCAGCCTGGATCAGTTGCTGAACTTTTTGATTACTGGAAAACTTTGGGAATCCTTGCTGGCAAAACAGAGCAGGCTGAGAAAATGACCCTCTCCTTTCAGGCGGGCCTGAAGAAGATCCAGGACGCACTTATACCAATTCCTGCCGATTCCAGGCCAAAGGTTTATTTTGAGTCAATTCACAGGAAGATGAAAACCTTTTCTCCAACCAGTATCGCCATGTATGTTCTGGATCAGGCCGGCGGCATCAATATAGCAACCGATGCAATACAGGTTCGAAAAACCAATATTGCAGATTACGGCAAGGAACGAATCTTGAAGCATGCAGCGGAAATCGACATTTTTCTTGCCCAAAATGGCAGGATGAACCCGGTTACCCGACAATCCATCTTTGATGAACCAGGCTTTATCGCAATAAAAGCTGTAAAAGAGAATAATGTATACCTTATCAAAGAATCACTGGTATCCAGGCCCACATTCCGTATCCTGGAAGGTGTAGAAAAACTCAATGGGATTTTTTTCCCTGAAAATATACAATGATGATCTCCTAAAAGTCCAAATTCTTTGCCATTTCGTCATTCCCGCCTGCGCGGGAATGACGAAGTAGGGAGTTTTTTTACGACACATCACCCATCATGAATTGAGATGAATAAAATACCATCATTTATCATAGCAGGTACTTCCAGCGGCTCGGGTAAAACCACCGTTGCCCTTGGGCTGATGGCGGCTTTTAAGGCCAGAGGCCTGCAGGTACAGCCCTATAAATGCGGCCCCGATTTTATTGATCCCGGGCTGCATAAATTAATCACCGGTACTGTATCGAGAAACCTCGATCTGTGGATGAGTGGTGAGGAGTTCACCCGTCACTGCTTTTATGAGAACCTCCATGATGCTGACATTGCTATCATTGAAGGCGTTATGGGCATGTTTGACGGAGGAAAATCATCCAGTGCATCCCTTGCCCTGACCCTGGGAGTTAGCACCATTCTCGTGCTGGACGTTCGTTCAACTGCAGAAAGTGCCGCAGCAATGTTAAAGGGATTTGAGACCCTTGACCCGCAAGTAGCGCCCAAGGGGGTTATTCTTAACAGGATTGCCAGTGAGCGCCATCTGCAACTGGTCTCTGATGCGATTAAAAAACACTGCAAAGCTGAGATTCTCGGTTATATTCCACGAACTCTCGAATTCAGTATCCCCAGCCGCCACCTTGGTCTGCTGACAGGTGACGAAGAACCCCTTAGTGCTGATGCTATTCATATACTTACTGAAACTGTTACAAAGTATGTCGACCTCGACCGCATATTGCAACTCTTTACCTTTGTCAAGGAAGATCAATCGTACCATATACCGATACAGGAAAAACCTGTATGCAGAATCGGAATTGCCCGTGACAGGGCTTTCTGTTTTTATTATGAAGACAATCTGGATCTGTTGAGACAAAATGGTGCGGAACTCTGCTTTTTCAGCCCATTACTTGACTCCTCCCTGCCTGAAAATATCGATGGGCTTTATCTGGGAGGCGGGTATCCCGAACTCTACGCAAAAGAGCTCAGTGCAAATCATTCCATGCTGCAGGCTATTAAAAACTGGGTGGAAAATGATGGTGCAGTCTATGCGGAGTGCGGAGGTTTTATGTATCTCACTGAAGGTATAGTGGGTACAACAGATACCTTTCATGCCATGGCTGATATCTTCCCGGTGAAAGCCCATATGCAGAAGAAAAGGGCAAGCCTCGGATATCGAGAAGTAACAACCAGTGCGCACAGTTTCTTTGGCCCACCCGGCACTATGCTCCGGGGCCATGAGTTTCACTATTCAAATATTGACGAGATGCCAACCCATATAAAACGCATCTACCAGGTCAATAACGGAAGTCAGGAAGGATATTGTTATAAAAATGTCCTTGGTGGCTATATGCATCATCACTTTGGCTACAACCCCCGGGTGGTAATGGAATTTATCAATCATTGTAAGCAAGAATAAAATTATGAGCGTACATATTCAAAAAATTGCCCCCCTGGAAATTGAGCAGGAGAGCTTCCGTATTATCAGTGAAGAACTGGGTCAGACAGATCTGGATGAACAAACTTTTAAAGTGGTTCAGCGTGTCATCCATGCTACAGGTGACTTCTCCTTTTGCGAGAATATGCGATTTTCTTCAGGAGCTATTGAAGCTGGAATTCAAGCGATTCAGGATGGAAAAAACATCCTCACCGATGTGAATATGGCCGCCGCAGGAATAAGCAAAGCCCTCCTTGCTAAATGGGGCGGCAAAGTCCTCTGTAAAGTGGCAGATCCAGAGGTTGCAAAAAGGGCCAAAGCTGAAAACAGGACAAGATCAGAAATTGCAATAGATCTAGGACTTGAACAGAATGTCGGCATTGTTGCCATTGGCAACGCACCTACGGCCCTTTTGCAGACCATAAAAACTCTTAAAGAAAAGAATGTCGATTCTATTCCTCTTGTTGTTGGTGTGCCGGTGGGTTTTGTCAATGCTGCAGAATCCAAAGCGCTGCTGGTGGAACAGAACAACTGCTATATCACCAGTCTTGGACGCAAGGGCGGAAGTCCTGTTGCTGCAGCTATCGTTAATGCTCTTATTCGACTGGCGAACGCGTAGGAATGGCTAAGGTTAAACGTCTACGAAGCGGATTTACCACCGGCGCATGTGCAGCAGCAGCTGCAAAAGCGGCAGCACTTTTACTCATGCAGAACGGTTCATCTAAACAAGTAGATATCCCCTTTCCAGATGGCAGCAGAAAGAGTTTTAAGATTCATTCCGCTGTACAGTCAAAAAACAACTGTACCTGTTCTGTTATAAAAGATGCTGGAGATGACCCGGATGTGACCAACAAAGCCGAAATCGCTGCATCAGTAAGCCTGGCACTCCAGGAAGCGGAAAAAAACTGTGTTATGATAGACGACCTGCAGCTTTGCGGAGGTGAAGGTGTTGGCAAGGTGACGAAACCCGGCCTGGCGGTGCATGTCGGGGAACCGGCGATCAATCCGGTACCGAGAAAAATGATTATCCAGGCAGTCCGGGAAGTCATCCCCCATAGCAGACTGAGTATCACAATCACCGTCCCCAAAGGCAAAATTCTCGCAAAAAAAACACTCAATCACCGCCTTGGAATAATCGACGGGATTTCCATACTCGGCACAACAGGTATTGTTCGACCGGTATCGGCCGATGCATGGACAGCCACCATCAAGGCCTCCATGGATGTAGCAAAAGAAGCAGGGTTGACGGATATTGTTCTCTCCACAGGCAGAACATCAGAAAAAGGAGCACAGCTACTTCTGGATCTCAAAGAAGAGGCCTATGCAATGATGGGGGACTATCTTGAATTTTCTCTGAAAGAAGCTGCCTTACGAGACTTTTCTACTATTCATCTGGCTGGAATGTGGGCGAAAATTATCAAGGCTGCTCTCCGTGTTCCCCAGACCCATGTGAGAAACGG
>JAUVON010000339.1 GCA_030599175.1 Desulfobulbaceae bacterium
GATGAGTGCAGGAATGAACAGCAACAACGGAGAAGAAGAGTTTTTAGGGTATCGATGAAAAATTTGGGACAGGACGAGAAGTGTTCGGAACCATTAAGGGCGACCTTGCAAAATTGCTTTATAGCCTAATCTCTTCGTTAGCCAGATTTTTTTATCCTCGGTATATCAACTATATGTCTGCGGTAAAAAATCTGGCTGCCTCGATATTCAATCAAAAATCTAATTTTCCAAGGTACCCTAAGGAGAGAACATCCAGGTAATGGTTCCGAAAAAGTAAGCAGGGAATGGCCAGGGCAAGAGGAGATTAACCAGGGTATTTATCAGCTATGTAATCCTTCAGATATCTGTTTTCCACATCTTTAGCTTTTAACAGCAGCTTTACAACATCACCGATAGAAACCAACCCTTTTAGTTCCCTACCATCAAGAACAGGTATATGACGGATTCTGTTTTCAGTCATGATTGCCTGAATATAGTCGATATTGTCATCTTCAGTGGCAACAATCAGCTCCTTGGTCATTATTTTACTTACCGGTAATTTGGTAATACCCTGCAGGTCATTCAAAACAGCCATGAGAACATCACGGGCTGCAATAATACCAAGAATGGCATCATTTTTATCTACAACAAGCAGAGAACCGACCCGGTTTGCAGAAAAGACAGACATTGCATCGAGTACAGTAGTCTTTTCGCGTACTGTGACAACCTGACTCCCTTTTTTTGCTAAAATATCTTTTACTTTCATGGTGAACGCTCCCGATTTTTTAAAAACAGCGTTTATTCAGCTGGATAGATTTGTTGTGGTAAAAACAATAATTCTTATCTGTAAAAATACTACTCGATTCTTACACGACTATTGGGTAGAGACCAATTGCGAACACACAGAACACCAGAAAAAAAGTACAGGCGGGCGCAAAAAGTGACCTTTCAATCTCAAAGTTATCCTCGGCCTCATGGAAATACATGATGATGATAAGGCGCAAATAGTACCACATGGAGAGGATACTGCTGACAACAGCAAAGACGGCAAGAGCCATCTGACCAGCAGAAATTGCACTGGTGATGATATAAAATTTCCCCATAAAACCTGCTGTTGGAGGAATTCCGGCCATTGATAGGAGGAAAACAGCAATAGCAGCAGCGGAATAGGGACGAACCTTGGCAAGTCCTTTGAAATCATCGAAGGACATTCTCTTTTCTCCTTTACCACCAAGATAAGAAAGTGCCGCGAAGATACCTAGCGTCCCTACTGCGTAAGCGGCGAGGTAGTAGGCGATAACAGACCCGGTGAAACTTTCAGTGGAGATGGCAACCAGTCCAATAAGGAGATATCCGGAATGAACAATTCCGGAGGCAGCAAGCATTCTCTTAATATTTGCCTGGCCGATGGCAATCAGGTTGCCGCCAAACATGGTAAAAAGAGCAATGTAGAAAAGAAAATCAACCCATTCTTTTTGCAGCGCACCATTAAGGGCGAGGAAATTGGCAAATACAGTGAAAATGGCAGCCTTCAAGGCGGTGGCCATAAATCCAGTTACAGGAGTTGCGGCGCCGTCATAAACATCAATTACCCAGGCATGGAAGGGGAATGCGGCCACTTTAAATAGAAAGGCAATAAAGATAAAGAAGGTGCCGCCGATTAGAAGTGGTGTTGCGGCCGAGTGAGTGGATATAAAGACACCAATCTCGTAAAATTTAGTGGATCCGGTGCCGCCATAGATCAAGGCACTTCCCATGGTAAAAAATGCGCCGGCAAAAGCACCGAGCAGCAGATACTTAAGGAGAGCCTCTGTGCTGGTGACTCTCTTACGGTCATAGCCAACTAGGATATAGATCGCCAGAGACATTATCTCAAGAGAGATAAAGGTGGTGATCAATTCCCGGGACAGGGTAAGCAGCAGCATACCGAAGGCGGCAAAAAATAATATAGAATAAAATTCCATGGTACAGGGATTGTTTTGCCTGAAATAAGTATGGCAGCTCATCGAGGTGAAAAAGCCGCAGCCGATAATTATAAGGCTTGCCGCATGGGTAAAACTGTTGCTGACAAGCATACCGTTAAAGGCTTTACCATAGAGGGTGGTCTCGGGAATACCGGCTGCCAAAAGCTGCATAACAAAGGCGGCTCCAAAAATTCCCATGCTCAGGAGGGGTGCATTTTCAAGTTTTACTTTCTCAAAGGCGGATAAAAGCATCAACAGGATGCCACCCGAGCAGATTATGAGTAGAGGGAATAATGACAAAAAATCATTCATAATGGTAACCCTGCCTTAATTCTTTTGGTGGTTGAGTCCAGCTGTAGGGACGATAGTATCAACAACATGGGTCTCGGGCATGGATGAGAATTTGGCCACATGTCGTTGAGCTGCAGGTTCTATCTTTTCAAGAAACGGCTGCGGATAGATACCCATGAAGATTATGAGCAGAATGACGGGAAGAAAGGTAAGGGTTTCAACAAGGCTGAGATCCTTAAATTTCTCTGTTCGTTCATTCAGTTTTTCAAAAAAGACTCTCTGGAACATCCAGAGCATATAACAGACACCTATGATGATGGTAGTTCCGGCAAGAAAACCGATAAATACATTAAATTTAACAGCTCCGAGAATGATAAGGAACTCTCCAATAAACCCACTTGTACCGGGGAGACCAACAGAAGCCAGCATGGCTATCGCAAAAAATGTTGCAAAGATTGGGGCGCGATAAGCAATACCCCCGAGGTCACCAATAGTACGGGTGCCCATTCTTTCCTCAAGCAGTCCGACAAAGAGGAAGAGCACGCCGGTGCTTGTTGCGTGGGCAACAATCTGGAAAAGGCTTCCTGTCAATGCCTGCAGATTCATACAGAAGACACCAAGGGCAATGATACCCATATGGGAGGCTGAAGAAAAAGCAAGCAATCGTTTTATATCTTTTTGTGCAATAGCGGCAAGTCCGCAGTACATCATCCCAACTACACCAGAAAGGGCGAGGAGCAGGGCAAACCGGGCAAATTCAATTTCAAATACTGGAACAACGAAGCGCACAACAGCATATACACCAATCTTTGCCATAATGGCAGAGAGGACAAATGTTGTTGAAGTCGGAGCTTCGGTATAAGCATCGGGTAACCAGGTATGGAAAGGGAAGAGTGGAATCTTGATAGCAAAAGCCAGCATAAACATGACAAAGGCAAGTACCGCATATCCTCCGGACAGGTCAAGTTTGCTTAATTGAACGATATTAAAGCTCCATTCACCAAATTGGGTATGGTAGGAGACACCGACATAAACGAGCGC
>JAUVON010000228.1 GCA_030599175.1 Desulfobulbaceae bacterium
AACAAGGTGATCATCTAAAAGTTCCTTGTATTCTGTCTTGAGAAATGAACCATTTCCGGTTCTGAGGTCGTTTCAAAATTGAACGACAGCCATTTTACAATTCAACATAGTAACGACCTGTCGCACATTGTTTACAGAGAACTTCGCCCTCTATCAACAGGTCCCTTTTGTCTTGCACCCAGTCCCTGCAACGTTCACATTGCACCCGTTTCAATGGTCTGCCAGGCATATTTTCTTCAGGAATAACAGCTTGAACATTCTGGATACGAAAAAGCTCATCCTCTGCCATCACTTTATATGCTTCAAGTTGACGCTGATATTTGTCAAGGATTTCAGCACAATATTTTTTTGATCTTTCCCTTGCCTCTTCAACAGCAGTAATCCGGACAGCTTTACCCGTTGCAAGGTTTACGAAAGTAGCAGCCATAACCCCATAATCGAGCCATTTCATCGATCTTTTGCCAAGGCTGCAGCCGGTAACTGATTGAATCGCATCGGTTGCGCACCTGTCTATTTCGACTATAACATAAAGCTTTTTTCGATCCTCGCCCTTTGGGTCATCGATATCTATCAATGATAATGCCAATAAGGACATCCTCACACCAATTACCTGGCCGGCACAGATATGCCCATGTACTCGAGTTGATTTTTCAAGAAGTTTTTCGAAAGATTCCATTTTGAGACCTATACTTTTCAGCACCTTTTAAATGTACATATTGGCAAACAAAGAAGGGCCGTTCCTGTTCAGGAACGACCCTAAAAACTAACTATCACTATGCTTGGCTATAGTTTCCTGGTAATACGCTCATTCTTGACACTGTAACTTTGAAAAAGTTTACTACCAGCAGCAGACTACAGTTACGGTATCTTAAAATTCATGACCTGACAGGAATTAATTGATAGTCTCAGACAGCTTGCTACCAGCCTTAAACTTTGCAACGTTCTTTGCTGGAATCTGAATAGTAGCACCAGTTTGTGGATTACGTCCCTGGCGAGCTTCACGCTTGGAAACTGAAAAAGTTCCAAAACCTACGAGGGTTACCTTGTCACCCTTTTTCAATGTCTCAGCGACTGCTGCGAGTGTACCATTCAGTGCTTTCTCTGCAGAGGCTTTGCTGATGTCTGCTGCACTTGCGATGCTCTCAATAAGTTCCTTTTTGTTCATGAATTCCTCCTGCTTAATCTTTCTTTAAAATGACAGAACAACGATTGTTGTTCCTTCTCCTTGAAGCGATACTTTAACCAACCTTTACTCAATTATAAAAGAAAAAATCTCTGAGTGTTTTTTGACATGAAATGAGACAAAAAACTTCGTAGTCCTTTGTATACAAGGTTTTAGGATCTAACATTGGCACCATAATTGAATCACAAAACAGAATCAAGTAATAAATTACTCTTCCCTGAATTGAATTGTGCCAAAAAATCTGTTAAATCACCTCTGTGTAAAACTTAGCCCTACCTCATTAAAACTTAGTGAGTGAAAATAAGATGTTATCTTATCTCTATTGACAGGCCTTAAAATTTTATCAACATCTGCTGCCTGAACTTCAATAATTGCATACGAACCTGTCGTTTTTACTCTACACCCTGCAAACCCTGCCTTGAGCAGGAATGTTTCCGCAAGGTCAATGCGTTTCAGTATTTCTTTATCAATTACTCTGGTGGTCGCAACCCTTGTTGCAAGACATGAATTGGAGGGCAGAGAATGATTTGAGAGACCAATCTCTTGAGCAATTTTTCGAATTTCATCCTTGCTCAAGTCTGCATCAACTAATGGTGTCTTAATACCCAGTTCTCGAATAGCTTTTAGCCCAGGTCTATGCTCCTCTATATCGTCTGTATTAGTGCCGTCAAGAAGGATGGGATACTCCTCATCTTTCATTGAATCTTTTAAGAGCGAATACATATTCTTTTTGCAGAAATAACATCGCTTTAAATCATTTTTGACAAAATCTTTCCATGCTAGTGGATCTGCATTTATCTCCTTATGTTCCACTTCTCCTGAAAAGTGTTCACGAAAAACAGATCTCAATTTTTCCACAACATATGTCGGACTGACTGCAGATATTATTGTCAACGCCGTAACTTTACCTGACCCCAGGGCTGTTCTTGCTGCATAGAGCAGCAGGGTTGAGTCTACGCCGCCCGAATATGCAACTGCAACATTGTCATATCGTGCGATTGATTTAATAAGGCGGTCAAATTTTTCAGAAGACATTATCTCAACTCTCTCGAACAAGCTCCTAGGATCCATCAGGGAGTAATTCAGCAGGTCTGTTAAGTAAAAATTTACCGGATATAATCTGCTGTTTCAAAATTTCTGCAATTTCACGGGCTTTAACCATGCTGGACAGAGGAACTGTTTGTACTTTTTTTCCGTTTACAATTATTTCGCCGGATTTCAGTTGAGCATAACTTACCTCACCATAACTGCGGGCTATACCATTGGTATAATCATGACCATAATCAATAACCTGGGTAACAAGATCATTATCAGATACGCCGGTATATCCGGCCATTTCAGCATCTAATATTGGAATAGGGATCCCAAGTCCGACAGCCATTGTATTACCATATCCCTGGATTGATATTCCTCGTAACCAGTCTGCAGACATCTGTTTTAAATCGCCCTGAACCATCAGAGTTCCCGCAGGTTTTGTCGGTGCACCTCCTTTTGTCCGAGGAACTACAGGATTGTGCTGGGTCCCTTTCCAGGTCACGTATCCGTACCCTCCACCCAGAAATATTCGAGTCCCCACACCTATGGTTTTATAGAGTGGATCGTTAAGCAGAGGACTTAACTCCCCAGCACTGCAGAAATTTGCATTTCGACAATTGGCTTTCAACATCCCCATATACGTGTATACCGTCTTATCAGATAAATTTACTGCGCAATTATAATTCTGATAGCCGTTTCTTGGATTGCAGAGAAGTGCGTAAGAGAGATCATCCAGGCCAATCTCTTTTTTCATTTTTTTTGCGGCATAGCAATCTGTGCCATATGCTTTTGCCTCAAGCAGTACCTTCTCCCCCCGCAGTAAGTTTTCAATAACATGACCACCACCATATCGAAATTCACCCGGGTAAATCTTATTTAGCGGGTCATCTTCGGCGGGTTCGGTCACTCCAATATATGCATCAACTGCAGCAAGACCGGCATATGCCGCAACTTTATTCAACCATACCTTTGAAGCCTTAATGGTGGGGGTCATCTGACCAAAATTAAAAAACATCCCCGACGAACACATGGGAGCAAATGTACCTGTGGTAACAACATCAACTCTGGTTGCAGCGGCTTCAGCACCTTCTTGTTTAACAATATCCACCATTTCTTCAGCGGTAACAACAACAGCTTCTCCTGCCTTAATTCTGGCGTTTATTTCTTCATATGTTTTACTGATTTTTTCGTTTGCCATATTTTTTCCAATTTTGAGTCATACCGTAAAAAATGTCGAGCACAGGATGGCTTTCGCAAAGGATACTCCCAGAGAAAAAGCTGAATCCTTCCAGCTTGACATAACCATTTCTTTGCCCTACCTTATTTGTTTTACTACCATTTGGTCAATATCAAAATTGATGGCGAGGAAATAGATTAAGGAGCGTGCATGGAAACGGAGCGAAAAAATCAGATAATCTCAGTACGTGATCAGATAGATTCAATAGATGATCAGATTCTTTTAATGCTCAAGGAACGCCTCAACTGCGCAAAAGAAATAGGTCGGCTGAAAAATGGTGAAAATAGAGCCAAATGGGATCCACTTCGTGAAAGGCAGATCTATGATCGTCTCCTTAAAGATAATAACGATATTTTCCCAAAAGGAGCCCTTAAATCTATTTTCCACGAGATCATTACCACATGCAGGCTATCGCAAAAAAAAGCCGTAGTTGCATTTTTAGGTCCGGATGCGACATTCAGCCATCTTGCCGGGGTAAAATATTTTGGTCATTCCGCCGAATATAAGCCGTCAGAATCTATAGATGATGTGTTTGCCGAGGTGGAAAAAGGGAGAACACGATACGGTATTGTACCGGTAGAAAACTCGATAGAGGGAGCGGTTTTCTCCACACTTGACTGCTTTATGAAATATAAAGTGCAGATCTGTGGTGAGGTACGACTTGAAATCAGCCATAATCTCGTTTGCAGATCAGGCAACATGAGTGATATCCAGACAGTTGCCTCCCACTCTCAACCACTGGCTCAGTGTCGTGAGTGGTTAAGACGACACCTTCCCTCGATACCGACGTTGCCTGTTTTTTCCACAGGGTCTGCAGCGCAAATGGCGGCGAACAACCCCAACATCGGCGCCATAGCCTCTTCTCTTGCAATCAAAACATATGAGTTACAGGTCGTGGTGAAAGGTATTGAAGATTACCGGGGGAATACCACAAGATTCCTGGTTATCGGCAAAAAATCCCCTTCACCAAGTGGAAGGGACAGAACCTCACTCCTTATCGGACTTATGGATCGTCCCGGGGCACTTAATGAAATCCTCAATGTGCTTGCAGAAGAAGATATCAACCTGGCAAAAATCGAATCAAGGCCAATCAAGGGCAAGCAGTGGAAATATCTATTTTTTCTAGATATGATGGGCCATATTGAAGATGAAAGAATTCAGAGAGGCTGTGAGCGGCTGAGTTCGATCTGTTCATATTTTGAGTGGTTGGGATCATACCCCCAAAGCGATTCAGCCGCCGATTTGTGACATCTGGCCCAGGCATGTAGGTTTTTCACCTTTCTCCAGGTCATTTTCCAGGGTATGCCCTTTTGGTTTATTCAGGATAGTTTGTCGTATGGACTCCCTGATCATCCCGTCAGAAGCCCCACCCCGAAGCAGTGCTTTCAGGTCAGTTTCTCTATCGTTTAACAGGCAGGATCGAAGTTTCCCTTCAGACGTTAACCTCAACCTGTTGCACTGATCACAAAAGTGGTGGCTGATTGGGGTAATAAAACCAACGGCTCCTTTTTGTCCGTTTGGAGCTTTCAGTTCATACATTCGAGCCGGACCTTCAT
>JAUVON010000028.1 GCA_030599175.1 Desulfobulbaceae bacterium
ATCAAATCAGATTATATTGAAACTTGCCGGTGGTGCCGGGAGATCTCAAAGACCACCGTCACCACCCAATACAAGGCGATAGTCTAAATTCCAATCGTACATTAGTGCCTTACTCCGGAACTTCTGCAATAGAAACCAAGAAATCGAGGAAGGTCGTTGAAAATTATATGGTTGAATATAATTTCATGGCACTTATCCAAGCATTCTATAATTCCAATTTATTCGGGTTATTTCCTGACATAACAGCTCGTCGTCAATGAAAACATCAAGACAAAGCCCAATTCATATCATTTGCTTTCTTGATGGCAGTCCCGGACATGAAAAACAGACTCTAGGCATTATCAGGGCACTGGAAAAAAGAGTTAATGTAAAGACTACTAAAATCAACGTCGCCCGCCGCTCTTTTTGGCAAAGATTTTTAGGAATAGTCAGGCTGAATCTGCCGATATCCACTACCAGCGATATGAAGATTGTAAAGCCGGATCTTATCATTGGAACCGGCAGTCGAACCCATTTGTCGATTCTGCACTACAAAAAAAAATTCAATATCCCTGCTGTAACATGTATGGCTCCGGACCCTGTTATCCGATTTCGATTTGATATCTGTTTTGTTCCTGTCCATGATGGTCTTGAGCAGAAAGGAAATATAATACTTACAGTAGGCCCGCCAAATTGTTCGATAGACAAAAAGCAGCATAGAAAAGATTGTGGATTAATACTGGTCGGGGGGATTGATAGAAAAAGTCATAGATGGAACAGTTCGGAACTAATATTAAAAACAGAAAATATTGTTAAAAGGAAACCTGAAACTCAATGGTTGATATCTTCTTCACCAAGGACTCCTGATGATATGGTTTTATTGCTGGAAGAGATATCCCGCCGCTATTTTAATGTCACCTTTTATAATTTTAAGGACACTGAACCTGGATGGGTCGAGCAACAGTATGATATTTCGACAACTGTATGGGTTACAGCTGACTCCGTTTCAATGATATTTGAAGCGCTGACAGCCGGTTGCAAAGTCGGAGTACTTCCTGTTGACTGGAAAAAACAGACCAATAAATTTCTGCAGGGTATAACATACCTGGAGGAAAGGGGATTTATTCTACCTTACGAGAGATGGTTTAATCAGAATGGTACATGGATTGACCATGACAATCTTAATGAGGCACAGAGATGTGCTGATACTATATTGAAACGATGGTGGCCGACAAACTGACAGTAGTACAGGTACTGCCCGAACTTGACGAGGGTGGTGTTGAAGGAGAAACAGTAGATCTCGCCGTTTATCTGGCGGGTATTGGCTATAAATCTATTGTTATCTCAGGTGGTGGACGTCTGGTCCCGCTCCTCGAAGAGAGTGGGGTTATGCATATTCATTGGCCATATATTGGAGAGAAGTCTGTTCGCTGTCTCCAGTATGTTTCAAAACTCAGGCGTTTTCTCTGTGAGGAGAAAGTTGATATTCTACATCTGCGATCCCGCCTACCTGCCTGGATAGGTTATTTAGCCTGGAACCTCATGCCTGAGAATGCAAGGCCCAGCTTGATAACCACCTTTCACGGATTCTACTCGGTAAACGCCTATTCAGCCATTATGACGAAAGGAGAGAGGGTAGCCGCAGTCTCTGAAACCATAAAAGAGCACATTTTAGAGAACTATAACGTTGACGAAAAAAGAATTGATCTGATTCATGGCGGGTTTGACAGCAAAGTATTTTCACCAGAAAATGTAACTGAAGATCGTATCAGTTCTCTACGTAATAAATTGAACCTCTCTTATCAAAACCGCCCGGTTATAATCCTTCCCGGCAGGTTGACACAATGGAAGGGACAGGATCTGTTTATTGAGAGTCTCGCTCTTATCAAACATCTCGATTTTATAGCACTTTGCATAGGCGATACAGAAGAAAACCCTTCCTATAGCAGAAAGTTGCGGGAGAAGATTAAGCATCATGGTTTGACAGAACAGGTTAAACTCGCAGGGCACTGCAGTGATATGCCTGCTGTCTTTATGCTGGCGGATGTAGTGGTTTCGGCCAGTTCCACTCAACCCGAAGCATTTGGGAAGGTGGCTATAGAGGCAATGGCCATGGAAACACCGGTTATAGCGACAGCACACGGTGGCAGCCTGGAAACAATTTTGCCGGGGGAAACCGGTTGGCTGGTACCCCCACTTGATCCGGAAAAACTTGCGGCTGCTGTTGAGGAGGCAATATCTGATCCCGAGAAGGTGAAAAGGTTTGGGCTGCAGGGGAAAAAGTGGGTGAATGAACACTTCACTGCTTTAAGTATGTGTAGGAAAACTGTTCAACTTTACCATGATATTTATAGTAGCAAGTTGTCTCGCACAAAGTCGAGATCTTTGACAGTTATGCAATTGCTGCCTGAACTGGAGAGTGGAGGAGTTGAGAGGGGTACGCTTGAGATGGGACGGCATCTGGTGATAAAGGGCCATCGATCAATAGTTGTTTCTGCAGGTGGCAGACTTGTTGATCAGCTGGAGAAGGATGGGAGTAAGCATATCAACAAAAAGATTGGTTCGAAAAGTCCGGCTGCACTCTTACATATTTTGCCACTCAGGCGGCTCATGAAAAAAGAGAAGGTGGATATTCTTCATCTTCGTTCAAGAATGCCCGCATGGATAGGATATATTGCCTGGAAAAGTATCCCCAGAAAACATCGGCCGGTACTTATAACGACTTTTCATGGTTTCTATTCTGTTAATGCATACAGTGCAATAATGGCAAAAGGAGAGGGTGTTATTGCCATTTCAAAGAGCATTAAAAAACATATTATCGAAAATTATGATCGAAAAACTACTATTAAACTAATTTTTCGGGGTGTTGATACCGATTATTTTGATTCCGAGAAGATTGAATCATCTCGAAAGCAAAAATTAGCAAAAATATGGAAACTTGATGAGGGAAGAAAAGTTCTTATGTTACCCGGACGATTGACAGAGTGGAAGGGGCAGGAGTTATTTCTAAAAAGCCTGCTCCTTGTTAATAAATCTGATTTAGTTGCTGTTCTTGTTGGGGATACTTTGGATAATCCCGGGTATACAGCTGAACTCGAAGAACTTATAGAAAAAAATGCTTTAACTGGAATTGCAAGTCTTGTAGGGCATTGCAGTGATATGCCGGCAGCTTTTATGCTGGCCGATATTGTTTTATCCACATCTTCTCTGGAACCGGAAGCCTTCGGTAGAACCACTGTTGAAGCAATGGCAATGGGAAAACCTGTGATTGCAACAGCTCACGGTGGGAGTCTTGAAACTGTAGTAGATGGCGAAAATGGATGGTTAGTCACCCCCTCAGATGAAAAACAATTAGCCAAAGCCATTAAGATAGCTTTGGCGATGGATAAGAGTGAGTTGGATCGCATGGGGGAAAAAGGAAAAGCGAGGGTTATAAAGAAATTTACAGCCCAGGCTATGTGTGAACAGACAGAAGCGTATTATCGTGAGATTTTAGCGGCGACCGGTAATCGCACTGTTTGTAATTGATTTTGGGCGATATAGGGCGTCTATAACTTCTTTTCATCCTGATTGTAACTGCTTGTTTTGGGAATCATGAATTTTCCTGGCTGAAATGGCTGTTCAAAAATTCACATTCCTGTGGTGATAGATCATATTTGAGTTCGACCTGCTGAAGTAACTGCCATCGATTTTTTTCCTGGGATTCGAGTAGCAGCTCCGAGAATTCCTTAATGGCTTTTTTCATTTTATCTCCCGGGGGATTTATTGAATACTGACCCATTTACTCATTCTCCTGTCGTTTGCATGGTAGTTAGTTAAACTGGGTGGGGACAGAACGCGGTGTTTTTCATCGTCATACTAACAGTAGGTTATAAAACCGGATTTGTCATTATCAATGTGATTAATAAGTAATACGTGACTGAGCTGCTGGAGAGATCCTTGACGAGTAGACCTGGAATTTGATAAAATAGAAGTGCAGGGAAGATAAATTTCAAGCGGAGTTTTTAACATGGAAGACCATGCACCTTCTTCAATAGACTCATTGGTGGGTACTTTTCTTATTTCGACTCCTCAAATGCCGGATCCCAGGTTCGAGGAGCATGTAATTTACATCTGTGCCCATAGCAGTGAAGGAGCGATGGGGGTGGCAATAAATCGGCCTCATGGGGTATTCACTCTACCGGAAATACTCAAAGGAGGGAATTTGCCTGTTCCGGATATTGAGCTACCACCTGTATATATTGGTGGTCCTGTCGAACTGGAATCAGCGTTTATCCTTTTTATGTCTGATTATGTTGCCGAACACAAACTTGAGGTTAGTCAAACTGTTTCTTTAACAAGAGAAACAAAGGTGCTGGAAGATATAGCCAAAGCGAGAGGCCCCGAGCATTATTTGTTTATTCTTGGATATACCGGATGGGGTCCTGGGCAGTTAGAGAATGAGCTTGTAGCAAATGGGTGGCTGACTGTGCCTGCTGATGATAATATTATATTTAATATAGACGACAAGGTAAAATGGCGGGCAGCTGCTCTGCAGTTAGGTATCGATATTGCGGTTTATGAAGATGTAATTGGTTATGCCTGATGGCGTCGTAAAAACTCTTCATCTACTTCGTTGTTGCAAATTTTCTATCATTTCGACGTACCTCAGTACGCCGAAATGATAGAAAATTTACACGCCTCGTATATGAAGCTTTTTACTTAGCCATCTAAACCCGACAAGCCGGAAAACTTTTTAGTTACACTGGATAAGTGCCTTGATGCTGGTATTAACCACTTAAGATAAATAACACTTTATATTTTCTTGTTTTTATTACAGCTTTTATGGAGTAATGCACTAATTTTAAGGTTTTTACGAGTTTATCATGCCTGATATTACATAAAAGATAGCACTGGGGAGAAAATTAGTGGTAGATGTATCAGATATTTTTTCATGTACAAGGTGTGGGTACTGCTGCCGTGGCGAGACCACTGTGTCTCTTGATGAAACAGATCAGGCGAGAATGATAACATCCCTTGATATGCATAAAAGGGATGTACGTGAACAGTATTGGCGTATTTCCGGCAACAGTGTTCAAATGAAGATTGTAGACGGCCATTGTATCTTTTATGACGATGGCTGCTCTGTTCATGATGGCAGACCCTGGCGTTGTGCTCAATGGCCACTGCATCCTTCCATCTTAGATGATAAAGATAATTTTTTGACAATTTCTGAATCTTGTCCCGGTATAAAAAAAGAGGTAGGCTATGAAAGGTTCTGTGAGGTACTGTCGAAGATAATGCAGGGCAGTGTAGTCAACTGTTAAACATAACCCGGCAGACTTATAAAGCATGAAACATGAACTGTTGTTTCTAGGCAGAACAAAAGATGGTTTTGTTGCGGAAGGAATAAAAACATATTCATCACGGTTGAAACATTACACCAATTTCACAATTTCTCTCCTGAAAGAGAAAAAAAAGGGTCATCGTGCTAAATCTCTTAAGGATGGTCAGGGGGCTCTTCTTCTGAAAGCTGTTCCCACCGGAGCATTCACCGTTGCCCTTGACTCAAAGGGCAGCCAATTCAGTTCTGAATCATTTGCCAGGAAAATTGAAGAATGGGAGCTGCGCGGTATCAGGCAGGTAAATTATCTGATCGGTGGCCCCGATGGTCTTTCCAGTGATGTAACCGGATCGGCTGACCTGCTCCTTTCTCTTTCGAAAATGACATTTACCCACGATATGGTTCGGTTGTTCCTGGTTGAACAACTCTATCGGGCATATACTATTAAGGCCGGAGAGAGATATCATAAATAGATATCAAAACGGCTGTTCTTCATTTTTACAACATATGAAGGAGGAGGACCGGGAACCTCTTCTGCTCCTTTGGGCCGTTTGATAACAACCCGATTTTCTGCGGCGGCCAGTGCAACCTCTAATAATTGATCACAATCTTCATCACCTCCCACCAACGCTCTGATGACTCTCATCTCCTGTTTGTTCAGTGCTGACTTTGTGCGGTGTGGGTACATGGGATCTAAATAAATTGTATGAAATATTTTACTGGTTTGCTGCAAAAAGATTAATGAATCTTCAACCTGGAGATCCATTCTGTCGGCAACAATCTTTTTTGTTCCTGGTTCCCTGGCTGCACGAGCAAGACCATCTTCAAGAAGAGCGTGGAGTATAGGGGAACGTTCCCCCATTGACACTTTGCATCCCAGGCAGGCCAGTACAAAACCATCCGTTCCAAGACCGGCAGTAGCATCGAAAACGGAAGGGCGGAAACCTGATTTAATCCCAATAGCTTTGGCCAGAGGCTGTTTGATAGTCAGATTTCTGGAGTGCCTGTAGCCATTTTTCCCTTTTACAAAATCTACGAACAGGAGAGATCTCATTTGGCCAGTATCGGCAAATTGTACTAATTGTAAACCAATAGAGGTATATGCTAAAATATAACTCAAGTCTGCTTTGCCAATCGATGGTTGGAAGGGAAGATTCAATTTGTCTGCCAGAGACTTTGCCTGGTGGAGTTGGGTTGATGAATTTATTGTTGATGAAACAGAAATTGGCAATGATTTTTTCATCTATTTTTCATATGTTGTTATTGCATGATAAACTCGTAAAAAGGTCACTCCCCTTTCCTCCCAAATTACACATGACTTTCATATAAACAAGTAGAAATATTATGACAAACCCAACACCGGAAGTTATTGCTATCATCCCCGCGAGGTATAAATCAAACAGGTTTAAAGGAAAACCACTGGCATTAATTGCCGGCAAACCGATGATCCAGCATGTTGTTGAGAGAGCAAAGGCAGTTAAATTGCTCTCCCGTGTGGTGGTGGCTACCGATGATAGTCGAATTGCAGAATGTGTTCAAGCTTTTGGCGGGGAGTATGTGATGACTCGAGATGATCATGTTTCCGGCTCAGATAGACTTGCCGAGGCTGCAGAACTGCTTGGAATATCCGAACATGATGTCGTGGTAAATATTCAAGGCGACCAGCCTCTTTTTCCTGTTGAGGTGATTGAACAGGTTGCCAGACCGCTTCTTGAAGATCCCGCATTACCGATGTCAACATTGATATATAAAATAGTCCGGCATGAAGAGATAAATGACCCTAATCATGTTAAAACGGTCTTCGATAAAGATAATTATGCACTGTATTTCTCAAGATCTCCAATCCCTTTTCAGCGTAACCCTGACGAAAAGATCAAACCAACATACTACAAACATCTTGGTTTTTATGCCTATCGCAAGGGTTTTTTGCTCTCTTATGTAGCCTTGCCAGAGGGTGAATGGGAGAGATTTGAAAAGCTTGAACAACTCAGAGCTCTTGAATATGGCTATAAAATAAAGGTGACGCTGACAAAATACGATTCCATTGAAGTTGATACTCCTGAGGATCTGCTTCGGGTTGAACGCGACCTGTATGCCAGCCAATGATAAAGAACCATAAAGGAAAACTAGTTGATAACTGAAACCTTAAAGAAGATCAGAGAAGTACAACTTTCACCTCTTGATTATCTGCCCCAGGAAGAGTTCAGGGAGAAGATAGTTGATCTTGTCCTTAGAGGTGTCCCCCGGGATGCACATATAAAGGCCAGACCCCTCCTTTCCAGTCTCAGGGAGGAGCTGCTCAATAATCATGTAGAGAAGGCCAGGGTTGTTGTGTTTGGTGGTGGAACAGGGCTGTCAAACATTATCGGTGGGGATAGCCGAACCGAGGGCTGGGTTGAAAACCCATTTTGTGGAATGAAGGAAGTTTTTCCCCTGACAAAATCTATTGTCTGCGTGACCGATGACGGTGGTTCAACCGGGGAACTGTTAAAAGACCTTCCCCTTGTTGCCATTGGAGATATACGGCACGTTCTATTGTCGTCCATTCAACTGAAAACCCTGCAAACCAGATATAATGTTACACCAACCCAGGCAGGGGAGATAGCTGTTGTTCTCCATTCACTGTTTAATTATCGCTGCCCGGGCCCAATGCGACGTGACCTGCCTGAAATGATTATCCTGGATGCAAAGCTTGACCTCTTACCGCAACTATTAAGAAATTATTTAAGAGAACTTATCGTGCTTCTGTTTGATGATTACCGAATTGCTGAAACATTGCAGCGGCCACATTGTCTGGGTAATCTTCTTGTCGCTGCAGCTGTTTACAGGGAACTTTCGCCCGATTACAGCAATCATGAACTGGCGGTTAAATCTGATGTCCTGCACCAGGGATTGTTTGATGGATTGAATTACCTCTCCAGGGTTATGGGGGCAGGGGAACGGGCTGTTCTTCCATGTACACCCACCTCAGCGCAGCTGAGAGTCCATTATACCAACGGCGTTGAAATTATCGGTGAAAATAGATTAAGCGAGGCTCAAAGAGGATTTCCAGTTGAAAATGTCCAGGTAGATTATTTCGATGAGGTTCGTGTCTTCAGTGAGGTTTTTGAAGAGATTGCCCGGGCGGATATTTTGATACTTGCTCCCGGGAGTCTCTATTCCTCCATCATACCTGTGTTTAAAGTACCCGGCCTGGCTGACGCCGTAAGGGCAAATAAGAACGCACTCAAAGTTCTTATCTCAAATCTGTGGGTGCAGGAAGGTGAAACCGATTTAAGTATTGCGGATCCGGAGCGAAAGTTTCATGTCTCTGACATGATTAAGGCATATGAGAATAATATTCCTGGCGGCACAAGGGGTCTGTTTAATGAAGTGCTTAGTGTTTCCTTAAAAGATATTCCGGCTTCAATTCTTCAGAGATATGCTGTTGAAGGGAAAATACCCATTTTTCTGGATCGCGAAGTTCTTGGCAAAGTTGACTATATACCCGTAGAATGCGGTATTTACTCTCAGAAGGCATTAGCTGAAAGGGGAGTTATTCAACATGATCCCGATACCCTCGCTCTGGCGATCAAAACTCTATACAATGGTCGGCACTGTTTTGATGAAAAGAAAAGAGGATATAAAAAGATTGAGAAGGATTGCAAGCTTTTCGTCAATAAAAGTGAATTCAGGAAACTATTCCCTTTTCAGCGGCATGGTGTCATTTCAAAGTGGATAAACGAGTTGGAGTTTTCCTGCGCAGGGAGCGAAGAATCCATTGATACGGGACAGGCAAGGGCCACAATCACCCAAATTCTTTGGGATCATCCAACTATTCCACTCAACCATTTTGATTATGTTGCTGGTATTTCCTGCATTGAAAAACAAAAGTGGAACAGAGACCAGCGGTGGGATAATGTATTCTCATTTTATGATCCTGATGATCAATTTATAAAGATACGAAGTGATCAATTTCATGTCAGGTCAAAAATAGAAGTTGCATTGATGGTAGCCCTTGGTGAATCTCTTCTGGGAAATTATGCCGGAAAGAAGGTAATGAAGGATATTGTAATCAATGACCTCATGATGGGAAAGGTATACCATCTCTATCTGCAGGAGGAAGACAAAAGAGCCTGTTTCTTTACTGCCAGCCAGTTGGCTGCTTTTCTTTCACTGTCAAGAATGTGTCCAACAGATGATCAAAATCACTACACCCGGCTGGTTAACCGGGGTGAGGGGTTCACTCCGCCCGGACTGCTTATGGGACTCATGTATGCATGGTATCTGGATAACCGGCTGGCTACACATATAGAGTATAAGATGTCAGTGATTAAAATTAATAAGAGCAATTTAATACCGGAGCAATTGAATATGTCATGGAGGAGAAAAAAGATGATAGAGTTTTTCAGGGATGTGATTTTTGAGTCATCCCTTTCGTCCTCCTCCTTTATTCATAATTATTATCCCGGCAATGAATGCCGGAATACCTAGGATTGCATAGTTCATATGTACAAGCATCAGGGCGGATAAACAGAGGAGTACTCCAGGGATAGTTTTTTTCATATTTACGCTCCGTAAGCCGACAATCGCCTGGAAGCCAGGCTCCTACATGAAAGCCACCCCCGTAGGAGCCTGGCATCCAGGCGAATCCCGCAGGAGCTTAGCGACTGCAATATTTGACATCATCCTTAACATTTTTCCCTAACAGCCTGCCATTGCTTCTGCAGTTTTTTGGACGAAACCGGTAGAGAAGTTTTAATTTCCGGAGAGAAAACTGAAATCCTGTATTCCGCTACCATCTGGCGATATTTATCCACTAATTCCAGGGCATCATCAGACAGAAATTCTGTTTCCTCAAGACTCTTGAGATTGTTTAAATGCGGGAACAATTTTTTGTTCTTGAGTTCATCTTTGAGAGGGTTCAGGGCAAATCTGTCAAGCCTGATTGATAAACTCTGCAACTGCCTGTGCAGTTTTTCTATACTTGAATGATCACCATGGAACAAGAATCCGGGACCAACTATTTCATCGATGAGATGGTTAAAGAGAGTATGTTTTTCTTGAGGGAGAAAATTCTTACCGGCATGATTACTGAAGACTTTGTTGACAAGATCTCTAACCTCTCTTCTTTTTCGTAAAAGAGCCATAAGGGTATTTAAGATTAACGACCCGGTTTTATAAAGCCCATCATGTTTCACTCTAATAATTTTTTCACTAAAGACCCGTTTCGATTCTATCATCGCGGAAGAGGAACCAAAAACAGACCGCATGATATAGTCGAGAAGGATGTTTGTCACCTCTTTACGGTTTGATCCACCTTCGAACAGCCACAGGGCGGAAGGAGCAGAAAGAGTAGTTATACAGATCTTTCTCAGTGACTTGTATTGCCCGGGAAACTGTAATCTGTAGAGATATAGAAATCCTTTGTGATTCTGGTTTTCAACTGTTGCCAGGTTTTTATCAAATTGGATTTTAACATATCCTCGATCTGGAACAGGTATAAAGGATGGGTAGAGAAATCCGGACGCATCACCCTGCTTGCTGAAAAGTGGAATTTTTTCCGGTAACTCTTCAAATTCCCATTGAGTGAACTCCTTTTGTTCCCATAAGTCTACTGTCCGCCTGTCACTCTTTTTAAGGAGATCGGAAGCCGCTGCAATATCAGTGATGTTCTCAGTTTCAAGTAACTTTTTCAGGTTTCTTCCGCTGCTATGTTCTTTTCCTGAATTGTCAAAAAGGACAAACCGAGGCTGCAGATGTGATGGAAGGTTGGTTGGCCAGTCAGATCGCCGAACGGCCAGTTTAAATTGTTTCAGGATTGATGACTGGACTGCCCCGTATAGAGAACCTGAATATAGATCGATATCGTCCAGTATCTGATCTACAGAGTGACCTACCGGTACCAGCCTTTTCCTGATGTTTTTAGGGAGACCTTTGAGAAGGAAGGTCAGTTTTTCATGGAGCAACCCGGGAACCAGCCATTCAAAAAAATGAACAGAAAGCCCATGAGCAAAGTCAATTGGTAGTCGGAAGGTTACACCGTCTTCTCTTGATCCAGGGGCAAAATTGTACTGAAGACGCAGTTCTAAAGAGCCAAGGGTAATCGATGGAGGATAATCTGTCAGTTTATTCTCCTCCGGTTTTCTTAAAAGAACATCTTCTTCCTTCATTTTCAGGAAGTTATTATTTCCTCTCGTTTTTAGAAAACGATTCATGGTTTTTTGGTCATAGACTTCAAGAGGAATTCTTTGTGCGTAAAAATTATGAAATGTGAGGTCGTCTGCAACTATTCCACGGGTTCGTAGTTTATTTTCAGATTCCCGCCAGTTTTTAATTAATGAAAGATTATGCTGAAGGAAATGATATGTCCCTTTTATTTCTCCTTGAACCATTGCCGAGTGGATAAATATATCCCGCGCTTCTACGATATTGTTTTTATGGCGATCACCAAAATTTACCTTCCTGCCAGTTGCTATTTGCAGTCCAAATAATGAAACATTTTCATTGGCGATGACCTGGCCGGTTTTTTTGTGCCACCCTGGGTTAGACCAGGAGTATTTACACAGGTTTTTACCGATAATCTCAATCCAGTCAGGTTCAATTGTGGCAACTGTCAGAGCGAAAAGCCTGCTTGTTTCGATAAAACCTGCAGCAACTATCCATTGTCCGCTCCTGCTGAATTGATGGGAACCGGGAAAGATCATCAATGTCTTGTTATAACCACCCTGATATATCAGTTTATCTCTTTTGAGCGCTACATTTCTTAAAAAACCTGCCAGTAGTGACTTATGGATCTGTTCATATGAGCCATCTGTATCATTGGCTGTAAACCCTTTTCTCTGTTTCAGTATCCTGTCGAGCTGTTCATGCAGATCAAGCCATTCGCGCATACGCTGAAATGAGAGAAAATGAGCTTTACAAAATTTTTTTAATTTTGACCAGGACCTTACTTCCTTAGGCAACTTATGAAATTTGTTCCAGATATTGAGGAGAATAATGAAATCAGAATGGGGATCTGCAAACAGTTTATGAGCTGTATCAGCATCTTTCTCTCGCTCGGCTGGTCTGATTCGGGGATCCTGAAGAGCAAGTGCTGAGCCGATAATTTTGATTTCACGTAGACAATTGTTATCCACCGCTTCAATGATTATACGTGAAATGCATGGGTCTATAGGCAAATCAGACATAATCCTGCCATTTTTTGTAAGACTCATATCGTTGTTAATTGCACCAAGTTCCCGAAGCAGTCTATATCCCTCCCTGACAGCGTTTCCATGGGGAGGGTCAATAAATGGAAAATGAGCCGGATCTCCGAGTTTGAGTGAGATCATCTGTAAAATGACTTCAGCCAGGTTTGATCGTTGCAGTTCAGGCAGGGTGTATTCAGCTCTGTTCTCATAGTCTTCTTCTGAATATAACCGTATGCAGATCCCCGGACCTATGCGACCACATCTTCCTTTGCGCTGATTACAGCTCGCTTTACTGGTTTTGTTTACCGGAAGACTTGTCGTTTTAGCTTTAATATTGTAATGGGAGATTCTGGCAAGACCGCTGTCGACAACATAGCGGATGCCAGGTACGGTAATGGAAGTTTCCGCAACGTTTGTAGCCACAACTATTTTGGTTTTTTTAAAATGCTGAAATATCCTTTTCTGGTCTCCAGCCTGCAGTCTGCCAAACATTGGCAGGATCACAGCATTTTCTATTTTTGCCGTCAAAAGCGTGCAGCATTCCCGAATGTCACGTTCTGTTGGTAAAAACACCAGTATGTCGCCTTTTGACTCACTGGAAAAAAGATCTGCCACTGTTTGTACGCAATGTTCTACACCACTTTCTTTCACCTCCAATTGATCCTCATCAATGGGTTTATATTGAACCTCTACCGGGTAGGTTCGACCTTCTATAGAGAGTACAGGTGCATTATCAAAATGTCTGGCAAAGACCCTTGTATCAATGGTGGCGGAAGTAACAATGATTTTAAGGTCTGCTCTTTTTTGCAATAGACGTTTCAGGTACCCAAGAAGGAAGTCGATGTTGAGACTTCGTTCATGGGCCTCATCGATTATCAGGATGCCATATTTCAAGAGATCATGATCATTCCTCGTTTCAGCCAGCAGGACACCATCGGTCATGAATTTGATTTTGGTTGCCCTGGATGTACGGTCTTGAAATCGCACCTTATAGCCAACTATAGACCCATATTTCCCTAACTCTTCAGATACGCGATTTGCAACAGAGGAAGCAGCAATTCTTCGTGGTTGAGTACATCCTATAAGAAGTTTGTTTTCAGGAAAGGCTTCAAGGCACATTTTGGCAATCTGGGTGGTTTTTCCTGAACCAGTGTCTCCGGATATAATAACAACCTGATGTCTTCTTATCGCCTTGATGATGTCAATCTTATGACTGGTAATAGGCAGATTTTCAGGATAGAATAATTTCATGAAAGAAATGAATTATATAAAGTATGATGAGTTTTCTTTTACTTTCTGGCTGGACATCGATAATTACCATATCAACAGGTTTAGACAAAGTCGAAAAAACTTTATTTTTTTTCCATTATTTCAAGATAGAGGTTTGTATGAAAATACGTAAAGCTGTAATACCGGTTGCCGGTCTCGGTACCCGATTCTTGCCGGCTACCAAAGCAATTCCGAAAGAGATGCTGACAATTGTTGATCGACCAACCATACAATATATTGTTGAGGAGGCCGTCGCCTCTGGAATCGATCAGATCGTTTTTGTCACCAGTGAAGGTAAATCTGCCATAGAAAACCATTTTGATTATAATTTTCATCTTGATGCAGTCTTAAAAGAGAAAAATAAAGTTACCCTGGGGGAGGAGATTAGTAATATCTCCAACCTGATTGATGTTGTTTCTGTCAGACAAAAAAAACCCCTTGGCCTAGGTCATGCTATCTGGACGGCACGCAATGTTATTGGTAATGAACCGTTTATGGTTCTGCTTGGGGACGATATGGTATTAAGCCAGGTTCCCTGTGCAAAACAGATGATTACACTTTTTGAGCAAGTCGGAGAGTCCATTATTGCAATACAGAGAGTTCCGATGGATCAAACCCACCAGTACGGCATCGTTGAGGGTGAAGAAGATGACAGGGAGAAAACTGTTCGTATTTCTCGTATGGTTGAAAAGCCGGCACCGGGTACGACAAAGTCTGATATGGCAATAATCGGCAGATATATTCTTATGCCTGATATTTTCCATATACTGTCCACCACTACACCCGGGCATGGGGGAGAAATTCAGCTTACTGATGCTCTTCTTGCGCTTACTAAAAAACGCGCCATGTATGCATATGAATTTGAAGGAACACGGTATGACGCCGGTGATAAAATGGGCTATCTGAAAGCAATCATTGCCTATGGTTTGCGTCATCCTGACCTTGGACAATCTCTACGGGAGCATCTTCTTGAAGTTACCGCCACTCTATGATCCATCTTGAGGTTGCCGTAGCAGCACCTTTAGACCGGACTTTGACCTACACCTTGCCTGTTGATCCAGGTGGTGAATTGCAGGATAGGGGGCAGGGTAGTGTAGGGAAAAGAGTTCTTGTCCCACTTTCCAGGCGGCGGGTTACCGGTTATGTTCTCTCAGTGAATGAGGAACAGGAGACCGATTTTGTTGTTAAGAATATTGTTAAGTTTCTTGACGTCCGGCCCCTGTTTCATGGAAATATGGTTCCATTTTTCCGCTGGCTTGCAGACTATTACCATTACCCTCTGGGACTGGTAATTAAAACAGCGTTGCCTGCAGGTTTATCTCCACAGTCTATCAAAAATCTCGTTTTATCAAAAAACTATATCAGGTTGCCTGCTGTTGCAAATGGTGATTCCTGCAGGTGGATGGAAACTATTCTGGACAGGGGAAAACTGACTGTTTCCGATACCCGCAAATTACTCGATAATGCGCAAAACAGACGACTCATAGATAAGCTGATTAAAGAAGACATAGTTAAAGTTGATGAGTCGGTTCAGGAGGACAGTGCACGAGAAAAACGTGAAGTTTGCTATTCAATTGTTTCCGGCATGGAAAACTTCAGCTGTACCTCGGACGATAACTGCATAGATTTCAAAGAGTATCGTAAAAAATACAGCACGGAGTGTGGTTTCAGTTTGAAACTCTCTGAAACAAAAGCTCTTTTTCATCTGAACAGGACCAGTTTGCGGACAGGCCTGGCAAAAGTGCCGTTGAAAGATCTTAAAAAGGAGTATTCCGGTGCCGCAAAAGCTCTCTCCTGCATGGAAGCAAAGGGTCTTGTAGTTCGCTCAACTAACCGTGTATATCGTAACCCTTTTGGCGAACAGCTTTGTTTTTACCCACGCCCGGATAGATTAACCGATGAACAGGATTTGAATCTTGCTGAAATATCCGGCTCCCTGGCTTTGCAGAAATTCCAACCATTCCTGCTTCATGGGGTAACTGGTTGTGGTAAAACAGAAGTCTATCTGAGAGCCGCAGAAATCACCCTGGCAGCCGGAAGAGACGTGCTTATCCTTGTCCCGGAAATAGCTCTTGCAACCCAGCTTGAAGCGCATCTTATTTCAAGATTTGGTGACCTTGTAGTTTTGCTTCATTCAGGTATGACCAAAGCTGAGCGTTTTGATCAATACCATAAGGCACTTGAAGGGCGAGCCAAGGTTGTTGTCGGGGCACGGTCTGCAATATTCGCACCTCTTCGCGATCCAGGCCTTATCGTCGTGGATGAGGAGCATGACAGCGGGTTTAAACAGGACGATAATTTTCGTTATCATGGCCGTGATATTGCGGTTGTAAGGGCAAAATATCATAATGCCGTGATTATTCTGGGTTCAGCAACACCATCTGTTACAAGTTATGCCAATGCAAAGTCCGGTAAATTTACCTTGTTGACTATGGCTAAAAGAGTAGGTGACAGAGCTCTGCCGGAAGTAGCAATTGTCGATCTTAATAAAGATAAATCAGGAAAAAAGAGCAAAATTATTCGCAGTGAATTGCGGCATCTGCTGGAAGAGAATATAAAAAAAGGAAATCAGAGTATTTTACTGCTGAATCGCAGAGGGTTTTCAACGGCTCTTTTATGTCAAGATTGCGGTACACCGGTACAATGCAGCCACTGTAACGTCTCCCTC
>JAUVON010000254.1 GCA_030599175.1 Desulfobulbaceae bacterium
AGGCGGCTACTCCGGCAATGAATTCATTATGGGTGCAGGCAATAGATGCTCCCCTGCCACTTATAAGGTTCGGCTTCAAAAGCACAACAGTGCCATTCAAAGGATGACTGAATTCCAGATTTCTGACAATCTCATCAACCATCGTGCAGATAGCTGACTTTTCATAATGAAAACAACGTTGCAATACAACCTGTAGTGCCGCGTTACTCATGATAGAAAATTATTATTTTGACGGGAAAGAGAAGTAAAAAAAGAAAAACCGAACCCACAGAGAGAGTTCGGTTTTTCAAGGAGAAAAGAGAGAAGAGATAAAGCATAATTATTAATGCATATCATGTGCCAACTCAACCATAAAACACCAAAGGACGCAAATACAGCATCTTACAGAGAAATAAAAACAAAAAACTGCTTTAATGAGTCAGAAAAAGATACAACTTTTTATACCTCCGTCATAAAAATGACCAAACCTTGACACTTTTGCACAAAAACAGGATGATAGGAGTCTAATTTTTTTAACAGCCCCTAATTTACA
Source organism: Desulfobulbaceae bacterium (assembly GCA_030599175.1). GTDB lineage: Bacteria > Desulfobacterota > Desulfobulbia > Desulfobulbales > Desulfocapsaceae > Desulfomarina. Next base: position 533 of record JAUVON010000254.1, read on the forward strand.
ACAGTTCGGCTATTCTGCAAAGGTAATCACACGAGTTCGTATAACATCCTCATTTTCCACTATTTTTTTCACAATAACAGCTGGAATTTCCGATTCCACATCTATTATATTATACCCCACCGTTCCGTTAGACTGGTTCAAATAACTTGCAATATTCACATTTTGTTTTCCAAAAATATTGGACACCAGAGCAATCATTCCAGGGACATCCCTGTTGATCACAATTAATCTTGAATGCGTCTTATCCGTTGGGATCAATTCAATATTAGGGAAATTAACACTATGAACAACATTGCCGTATTTCAAGTATGTTGACAGCTCCTTGACTGCCATGGTTGCACAGGTCTCCTCAGATTCAGAAGTGGATGCACCCAGGTGCGGGGTCATCAAAATTTTAGGATGTCCGATGATAGCGGGGGTGGGGAAATCACAGAGATACGCTTCAAGATAATCAGAATCAAGGGCCTCCAGAACTGCTTCCTCATCTACAATCGGTCCCCTTGAATAATTGATAAGCACAGCCCCCTTCTTCATTCTGCTTATAAAGTCACTGTCTACAAAATTACGGGTCTGGTCATTGAGCGGGAGATGAAGACTAACCATATCAGCATCATTCATTGCATCTTTGAGTGACCTGCAAACACGCACCTCAGGGGAAAGCTGATGAATATTGGCAAGAGCCGGTGCAGGATCAAAGCCATTCACCTTCATATGCCTGTAGATGCCGCCATTCGCCAGTCTCACTCCAATCTGACCAAGCCCTACGACCCCCAGAGTCTTGCCTGCAATCTCCTCGCCCCTGAAGGCAGCCTTCCTTGCCTCAACCTCACTGCTCACTTTTTCGGGATCCAGAACCGCGAGGGATTTACAAAAATCTATCCCTCTGTATATATTCCTTTTCCACACCCCAATCATGGGAAACACAAGATCGACCACCGCATTGGCATTTGCTCCTGGAGTGTTGAAAACACATACACCCTTTTCCGTTGCACGATCAACGTTAATGTTATTCGTTCCGGCACCTGCCCTTGCAACTGCAAGCAGGGACGAATAGTCATCAACATCCAGTGGAGAGCTTCGCAAAACTATCCCGTCAGGGGACTGTTCTTCGGCAGAAACTTCAAATGAATCTGTAAAAAGCCGTAATCCCTCTTCTGCAATAGCATTGATCTTTTTTATCTTATACAACGACATGCGATTCTCCCTTTTCTACTGATTGGTGGTTATTTATTAAAAAAGAGCACCTTATTAAATTTATACAGACTTTTTTCACGCTCCTGCAAAATACACACACAACCACTCTTCCCGGCACCATCAAACCCAATTCTCTGCAGAGCAGGATAACTCATACGCATGATAAAAGATTTTTTAAAAAAATGATTCCGGTTTCCTTTCCTGTATATACCGCTCAACTCGTCTGGCAAAGTCCGGTATAAATACCCCTTTGTTTCACGTGGCTGCTCTCTGGAATCATCAATGCTAATACATTCGGGCAAAAACTTATGACCACAACGGAGCCAATCGTACCTGAGAAATTCACAAATAAGCTCCCTGTCCTCTCCTCCAGTTACCAGTTCACAAAGTTTTTCAGCCATAAGTTCATGGGTCGGGGCAAGCTGGAAAAAGCCACTCTCGCGGCAGATACCAAGCAGCTGAACAAAGAATGCAAAGATATCCTCTTCAATCACTCTTAAATAATGCCAAAATGAAACAAAATAGCGATTATTCATAAATTTTTCAACACATTCGGAGAACCAGTATAGCTCGCTGAGACAATCATGGCTCATCCACCTGGTTTTCAGGATAGAATATGGTGGTTCAGCGCAATGGATGTATTCAAAATCATCGACATTGTGACAGAGAGGGGTATCTGGAAGAATCTTGAGCAAGCCCATCTGAATATAATGGGATCCCATTGCAAAGAGATCAGCAAATGACCGGGCAAAACTCTCTCTTGTTTCAAATGGCAGTCCTAAAATAAGATCAACATGGAGGTGAATATTCTGCAGGTTTGAGAGCCGCGAAACAATATTATGCACACGACCGGGATCGATCTTTCTCTGAACTGCTTCAAGAGTTGGCCCGTTGGTTGACTGGATACCAATTTCAAACTGAAAACGACCGCTTTCAAGTGTTGTCAGAAAATCAAACATCTCTTCAGTAAAACGATCAGGAGCTATCTCAAAATGAAACAGGGTATCTCCTTCTTGAGCTGCAAGGAACTTCCAGATTGCGAGCGCCCTGCCTGAAATATCATTGAAGGTCCTGTCAATAAACCTGATAACCTTGGGACGATATCGTAGAATATCAGTCAATTCGGCTTCAACTCTGTCTAGATCTTTATGGTATACACCACGTTCACCAGCGGAGAGACAATAGGTGCAGGAAAACGGGCATCCCCTGGAACTCTCGTAATAGATATGCCTGTTTTTCAGATGGGAAGCAAAATCATCTTTTCTGTAGGGATACTCGAAGAACCGCTCCCTCATCTTGAAAAAAGACCCCTCGTAACATGGTTTCAGGTCACCTGAAATAAGATCTTCATAGAACCCCGTACCAACCGCCTCAATTTCACCTCGAACGATTGTACAGGAAATCGATTTCAGCCTCTCTTTAAGGACACCGGCCTGAGGGCCCCCGATCACAACACTACAGTCAGGTAAGCATCTGTTCAGATCCTGCACAAGCCGTTCAATAATGCCACTGTTCCATATCGCTGCCGAAAAAAAGACATATCGAGGATTACCGGCTGTGATACGGAGCAGCATCTCATAGTAATTATCATTAATTGTAAACTGGACTATTTCATGACTGAAAATGGAACAGTTTTTTTCCAACTCATTTCGCACATAAAAAAGAGCGAGGCAGGAATGGGTGAACCTGCCATTTACACCAACAATCTTGATCAATGTCTGTTCCATGTTTATTTTCGGTACCGGAGAAATGACGGTGTCACAGATATGGGCCATCCTAAACAGATACCCACCTGGCTGACTCCTTCTGAATATTTATTGGCATGAAGCTATTTTTGATACTAAGGTATATGGGAGCAAATGACACACTGCGAGACAACAACACTATTTACCCCAAACAACACCCAGTTAACGGCATACATTAATGTTACTCATTATAAATATACTTTCCGTGCTTGTCCTCTTCTTCACTGTCTCTTTCAGTGCTGTCCCCCTGGTTCTTGCAAAAAAGGTGACAGATCAGGAAAACTATCATCTCTCTATAAGCTTTGACTTAGAAGAGAATCTGATTACAGGAACCACAAAAATAACTATCCGACCAGGGCATAACCTCTCTCTCTCTATTGCCAGACTCACACTGACAGGGATCCTGCTGAAAGATGGTACCGGCAGGGAAAAAAACATCCTTCCGGTGAACGATATGATCACTATACCGGCAAGTGAGATATCCCGAGAACTGTACATATCATATACCAGAAGAATATCCAATAACTCCGGGAATATAATTTCCCCCGACGGAATATGCCTGGTCAGCAACTGGCATCCAATACCGGATGTGCCAATGGTATTCAAACTTACAGCCTCTCTGCCAAACGGTTTCACGGCTGTAACTGAAGCTGATCACTTTCCACTACCACAAAAAGGCGATGCTGTTACAGCCACTTTTTCTCAGCCAATCCAGACTCTCCATTTCATTGCCGGGCCCTACGTCCATAAGAAACACAAAGTGAGGGAAGGACTTTTTGTTCATTCACTCTTCTTTATAGAAGAACAGCACCTTGCAAATGACTACCTGCAAGCAGCCGTCCGATTTCTGAATCGCTATGAAGAAGAAATCGGGCCGTACCCCTATAACCATTATGTAATTGCCGCTAACAGATTGCCCACCGGGTTTGCCATGCCCGGCTTCACCCTCATTGGCCAAATGGTGCTGCGGTTGCCGTTTATCAAAGAAACTTCCCTTGGACACGAGATCCTCCACTCCTGGTTTGGCAATAGAGTCGGTGTGGATTATGCTGAAGGGAACTGGTGTGAAGGTTTGACATCGTATCTTGCAGACCACAGCTACAGGGCTGAAAAAGGTGAGGGATTGCAGGACAGAAAAGAGGCCATCCTGAACTATCTCAGTTACGTGTATGATGA
>JAUVON010000264.1 GCA_030599175.1 Desulfobulbaceae bacterium
AGTGACGGGGTGGTCAAAGAGGAAGAAGACTACCTGGCCATGAGTAACGAATATATGGTCAATCACTCCACCTCTAAGTGGAGTAAGCTGTCAAGGCCGAGTCTGGCTGTGGGCGCTCTGGCCAGGGTTAACAATAACTTTGCCACCCTCCATCCCCTGGCCCGAGATATTGCTGGCCACTTAGGCCTGCAGCCGGTCAGTTACAATCCCTTTATGAACAATATTGCTCAGTTGGTGGAGTGCGCCCATGTGGTCCAGGACTCCATTCTCCTCATTGATGAGCTGTTGGGCAGCAACTGGCAGGAAACCCGCCAGCGGGTAACACATAGGGCAGGTGGCGGAACAGGAGCAGTGGAGGTTCCCCGAGGTATCCTCTACCACTGGTATCAGTTTGATGAAGATGGGAGAATCATTAAGGCTGACTGCGTCATCCCCACCAGTCAGAACAACGGTAACATCCATTACGATATCATTGCCCTGGCCCAGGAACTGGCCGAACAGGGCAGAGCCGACCACGAGATCCGTCTGCTGGCCGAGATGCTTGTCCGGGCCTATGATCCGTGCATCTCCTGTTCAGTTCATTAATCGACTACTGTTTTATAAACCCATGGTTTACCCCCATGAGTCTGACTCACCATTCCCTGCTTCTCATGTGGTACATGTTGCCTACCTAGACCAGACTGTCCGAGAAAGTCACCCAGACCACTTGTATCAGATGAGATGGTATAGAAAAAGTGGATACAAAATCACTGAGCAACAGGTTTTTTGCTGCAACTATCAGAACGTGCTTTATAAAAACGAGTAAGAACCGTTTGAGATTCGATCTGCAAACTCTAACTTTTTGTCTTTTTTTTAAACTTAGGATTGCTACTGTTATGTTGCGAGTTGCTCTCAAATTTTAATTTATCAAACTGTTACGCAACAATCCGCTGTTTGAAAATTAAGAGCATCAGGAAGAAGCTCAATGTTCATATTTGCAGCAAATGCTAAGATTGCCAATAGATCTATCAATAGAGTAAAGTGATGATGTCTGAAAATTGGGTAATAATTTTCTAGACTGAAGAATGAGAATGAAATGAGATTTGCACATACAAAAAGCAGCGAGAGATTGGAAAAAAATGCTGGTTTTTACATCAATATGTTTGAATGTAAAGTTAAGTCTCCGGAAAGAAGTTTATCATGAGACTGGTTAGATAAAGCTGCTGGGTTGACAAAAGTGAAATTAGAAGGTGTTCACTTATTGCTTCAAGGTATGGTGACAATGCATCAACCTTAGAAATATTGTTGAAATATAATCATGGGAATAAATTACATGAGCATTTTTTCATTTTTCAGTATCTTCAGAAAAAACAACAAGTCGCATTGGGATAAAATTTATTCTGCTCATTCGTCGGAGCAGCTGGGTTGGCATCAAGAATACCCTGAAATATCTCTGGAACTCATTGTCGACACCAAACTTGGCTTCGATGCTCATATTATTGATGTTGGTGGCGGATCTTCACGGTTGACTGAGTTATTGTTTGAAAAGGGTTATCATAATCTGACTGTGTTTGATATTTCACGTCAGGCACTGCACGCTGCACAGCAATCACTGGCTGAAAAGGCAGAAGAAATTGCCTGGATAGAAGGTGATATAACCTCGTATATTTTCGATCAGCAATATGATCTGTGGTATGACAGGGCAGTTTTTCATTTCCTAACGAAAGCTGATGACAGGCTAAAATACCTCGAAACACTCAACAGGACATTATCTACGAATGGTCATTTTATAATCTCAACCTTCAGCCCTGAAGCACCTCCAAAATGCTCTGGCTTACCCGTTGTCAGGTATACTCCCGAGTCACTCCAGAAAGAAATTGGCAGCGAATTTGAATTAATCAATTCAAGAGATGAATTTCACCAAACACCTACCGGTACAAAGCAGAAGTTCACTTATTGTCATTTCAAACGTACTTCTGGGTGATTGTGTGTCAAACCTTATCCGAGCAGCAATTTTTCTATACCACATTAGGTTAGCAGGCTAACAACCAAAATACGTGGAGAATGAGATGAGTAAAGGAAGCAATGTGTCAAGTGAGAGAAAGATGACAAACCTCTTCGAGAGGTATTTGACCGTTTGGGTCGGACTCTGCATTATTGGCGGGATACTGCTAGGAAAAATTGCGCCTAACCTAGCACAGTCTCTCGATGGTATGTCAATATATGTCAATGGGGCTCCGGTTGTCTCCATACCTATCGCCATATGTCTCTTTTTCATGATGTATCCAATTATGGTAAAGATTGATTTCGCCTCTGTGGTGAAGGCAGGCAAAAGAGGTAAGCCGGTCTTTTTGACACTGTTTATCAACTGGTGTATCAAGCCTTTCACCATGTATGCGATCTCGCTTTTCTTTCTGGGCTTTCTGCTTAAATCCTTTATCGGTGCCGAGGCGGTGGACCTTGTCAGGTTGCCGTTCGGCCTGGATCTCCCTGTTGGCGCTCAGCACGGAGCGGGGGTTGTGGTTTTGCAGGAAGGGGTAAAGATGTTGCAGATTCCCCTTTGGAGAAGCTATTTTGCAGGCTGTATTCTACTTGGTATCGCCCCTTGTACTGCGATGGTTCTGGTTTGGGGGTTTCTGGCAAAAGGAAACGACGGTCTGACACTTGTCATGGTCGCCATCAATTCTCTCACCATGTTGTTGCTGTACGGGGTACTCGGCGGCTTTTTGCTTGGTGTTGGCAAGTTGCCAATTCCCTGGCAGGCACTGCTCTTATCTGTCTCTATATATGTGGCTCTTCCCCTTGTAGCTGGATATTTCTCACGAAAGTGGATCATTAGTGCCAAGGGAGGGGAGTGGTTCAAGGAGAAATTCCTGGGCGTTCTGACACCTGTGACTATCACGGCCCTGCTACTTACCCTGGTCCTGCTTTTCAGCTTCAAAGGTGAGGTTATCACTTCGAATCCTTTGACGATTGTCTGGATTGCTATCCCGCTTTTTATCCAGACGATACTCATCTTTGCTCTTGGTTACGGTGCGGCAAAACTCTTAAAACTCAAGTATGAGGATGCAGCCCCAGCAGCCATGATCGGTGCCTCCAATCACTTTGAGGTTGCCATTGCCACCTCGGTGATGCTTTTTGGTTTATCTTCCGGTGCCGCACTGGCAACGGTTGTCGGCGTTCTGATAGAGGTCCCTGTCATGCTGATGCTTGTCGGATTCTGTAAACGAACCACGTCCTGGTTTGAAAATTGATTTCCCTTTTTAGTCCACTTTTATCCAACAAGATTATGGACAGCAAACATACAGACAAAACAACCATCCTCCTTCTTTGCACCGGTAATTCTTGTCGTAGCCAGATGGCTGAAGGATGGGCAAAAACTCTGAAGGCAGATAATATTGATGCGTATTCTGCAGGGATAGAAAACATGGGTTGAATCCGCTGTCGATATCACACCACAATCATTTAGCGAATAACAGTTGAGATATTTTTAATGTCACACCTGATATCCCCGGATTAAGTTACTTGGTTAACGTTGCCATCTCGAAGGTCTTAATATTCTACCAACGCTTCAAGTTGAGACTACTACTATCTCTCTGGTTGTAGCTTCATAGATTATGAGTGGCGATTCAACTATGGTTAAATAAAATTGGGCATGGAGTTAAATCAACCGACTGCTATATTTTGCGATTTTTTTTGGGGCGTGGCCGCCGGATCATATTATTATGATCATCCGAACTTCCAGATACAGGAAAGTTGGGATTTTTCGGTGTTAATAAGCATTCTACCTGAAAAACAAGGGGTATCCAAGCTTCTGGGATGATGAAGCCGAGGCGCACTGGATCTACAATGGTAATATATTCTGGACCTATGACAATGAAGATTCCATAAGTGCAAAGATGGCGTATATCACTGAGTATGAGCTCGGTGGTGTGATGTTCTGGGAACTGAGTGGCGACGATCCCGAGGGGATCCTGATTCATTCTATAGAGGTTGGTCTTCAGTGAGGATACCAGCAGGCTATCATTTGACAAAAAAGGAGTGTTAAATGATTTTGATTAGGTATTTTTTTATAATTTTGGTATTGGCGTTGGTGTTTGGTTGCACTGCTATAAAGGTTCGCCCAGTGGACATCGGGTTAGAAATAAAGCATGTCTGTATCAAGGACGGTCAAGAAATGTGCTTTGATGGAGAGATGATGGGTGTGATCCGTGATGGTTTTGAACGTCATGGCATTACAACCCGGATCTATGCAGGTGATTTGCCATCAGAATGTGCGTACCATCTTTCCTATATGTGTAATCAAACTTGGGATATGGCAATGTATATGCACCATGCAGAATTACGCCTCTACCATATTCACGACCAAATTGGCTATGCCGAATACCACTTAAAAGGTGGTGGTGGTCTTTCATTAATGAAATGGGAAAGTGCAAAGACAAAAATGGATCCTGTTATTGACAAACTGC
>JAUVON010000149.1 GCA_030599175.1 Desulfobulbaceae bacterium
AAAGGCAAGGCAGGTTGGAACCCCGCACTCCTTGCAGTTGGTCTTAGGCAGGAGTTTGAATATTTGTATTCCTGTTAACGCCATTTCTGTTGTCTCCTTATTTCTATTTCAAAGCCTGAGTGCATGATCAATGATTGCATCACGACCATGCACTTTTCAGCACTTTTAGCCTATAAGCGGATCCATGCTCAGCGCAGGATGGCCCTTCTCTTCGAGCCAGGGCAGAATCTCCTCTTCAGTGACTCCGACAGTTTCATCAGCAATCAGATCAGCGAAATTCTCAACACCCATCTCAGCACCCCTTGCATTCAGTCTTTCACGAATCTCGTCTTTAACGACCTTCGGCATCCAGACCATACGCAGTAAACCACCATCTCCCAGGATAAATTTCTTCTGGGTGATATTGAACTTGGAGTGACCGACAAAACCAGGTGAGGCCAAACCACCACCCATAACACCTGCAAGTGTGGTAAACTTCATGCCGGATGGCGTCTCCCCGGCATAATCCCGACCTACAGTCATAACACCATTACAGCTCGGCAGCATGGCAGCAATACATTCACAACAACCGCAAGTGGTCATTGGAGCTTCAACCATGGAATAGAAGTTATAATAATCTACGGCTCCCTTGGAGGCGACTTTAATAAATTCATCAACACCTTTAAACCTGCCAAGAACCGGATCAAGAACTTCACCCTTCTCAATAGGCTGATTCGGGCCAACCGGGTTTATTTCAAAGGCAGCTTTACAATCCATCCAGTTATAGGCACCACAAAGTCCGGTTCTCTCAGGACTTACTGTACAGACATGACTTGGAGCAAAAGACTGGCAGAGGCTGCAGGAATAAAAAGTCTCGACATCTTCATCCGTCATATTATCAACACGGGAATCACGAGTTTTATATTCCCCGCGGGCCTGTGCCGTCAGTTTATCAACATCTTCCTGTTTGGTATAGAGAGTGACTTCTACCTTATCCACAATCTTCTGGAAATCTTGATGGAATTTGGCATGCAGCACAACACCAATATCTTTCAGGGTAAACCCCTTTTCGACTGCTGATTTGGCGATTCGTACCCAGGCAATATCTCTCTGCCCGATATGCATGACACCTTGAATATAATTAATCAGATGATGAATCTGGCGTTCCATAATAGGCTCAAAATCGACCTGGAACTCACGTCCGGCAATTTTCACTGAAATACCGAGAGGCAGAACGTCACCTTCTTTCAGATCACCAAGATCGGGACCAACAACAGTGACCTTGCCATCTTCAAGTTCCTTCATATCTGCCATCTTGACAAGCTCAGTACACTGAGTCTTGCCACCACCCATCTGGCAGTAAAGGTCGGCGCCACGAACCCGCTCACCTTCGAATGCAGGACCAAAAGCGTTAGGAATATCAATTTCTGTAATATTAATTTTCAGACCACGAACCTCAACTGACTTCTGGCAGATCTCATCGTGTGGAACATTGGCAACAACATGCTCATAAGTACAGATACCAGTAGGCAGAATCTCAGGAATATCAGTATCAGCAAGAGTCGGAAAGCCCCAGTTAACACAACCGGCAGCGGCAACCGCCCACTCTGTACCAACATCACCAAGGGCATTAACAAAGGCAAAGATTCTGTTTTTGTTATACATCAGCATCGTCTTATAATCACCAGGCTGTACACCACCGAAGGCCATAGCTGCCCTGTTGGCAAAACCAAGAGCAAAAACTGCAGATGAAATATCCGGGCCAAAAGGAACAATACGTGTGTTCCAGCCAACCTGCATTCCTGCCTCAAGACACTGTTCGATTAATGTCTTACCATTATGATTGGCGGCACAGAAGATATAGAGACTCTTCTTCTGATAGTCTTCTACTATCATCTTGGCAATTTCCGGATTAGGTGCAGCTCCGACAATTGCTGCAAAGCCTGGTGCTGAGCCATCAACAAACTCGACACCACGCTTTCTCAGGATGGTATCATCAGCTGGCCCAACCCATATTTTCCCTGCTTCAATATCCGGATCTTCTGTGGGGATATAGAAATCAGGCTCAGCCAGAATGCGCAGGGCCTCTTTAACTTCATAAGCAAAAATACCTGCCATACCCGCATCAAGGAGTGGGCCAAGAAAAGGCAGATGATTTACACCTTTAACATGGGGTGGCAAAAGTCCACGAGCAAACTCAAGAGGCTTTTTCAGATCTTCAAGGGTCTCACACTTCATGCCAGTCAGAGAATAGATAACCGGAAGATAGTATGTAGTGTTTGGAAAACCAATTTTTGTGCTGGCGTCCTGGGATTGAAGAGCTTTCTCCAGGAGTCCTTCAACCTCGGAGACAACCTTATACCCACCCTGTATAGCCGCAAATGCTACTAATTTCGACATGCTTTACTCCTATTCTAAGGATTTATAATAACGTATATTCTTTAGGCTGCCTTGAAAATATGTCTTAGGAGTCTTGTAGACCCCACATTCTCCGAGGCAGCCGTTAGGTTATATTATTCCATTTCCAGGGCTTGTCTGTCAGCCATATCCATAAGCACCCTCTCACGAGCCTTATCTATACCAAGTGCCTTACGTTTCTTGTCGATATGGGCAATCATCAGATGGGCATGCTTAATCGGATCTGGTTCACAATCCCACATACCACCATACATCTCTTCCATATCCTCATAGAGATGCTTCTTAAATTCAGGAGCCCCTTCGATGGGCAGATGGTAGCCGAAAACTGTATAAACACCAGAGGCGACAAAATACTGGCCAATGGCTATAGCTTTTTCACTCATCCACTCTGGAGCACTACCGGCACCAGGAAGATCAGAGATATCATCACCAAGACCACCGGCATTAACCATCTCTGTCAGAGCTAAGAGAATTCGGCTGTTATCAACACAGGAACCGACATGAAGAACAGGCGGAATACCAACTGTCTCACAAACCTCCGCAAGACCGGGACCACAATAAACTGCCGCAGCCTCAGGAGTAAGCAGCCCATGGACACCGGCAGCGATCGCGCTGCAACCGGTTACCACAACGAGTACATCATTCTTCAACAACTCTTTGATAAGAGTAATATGCTCTTCATTATGCTTGGTCCGGGCATTATTACAACCAACAACTCCGGCAACACCACGAATACGACCATTGATAATATTATCATTTAAGGTATACCAGCTGCCGCGGAAAGAGCCACCAAGATGATACTGAATGGACTCAACACCAAAACCAGCAACCTGAGTACTCTTATGGCTCGGGATCATTACCTCGGCACCACGATTCTCAAAGTTATCAATTGCCATTTTAACAATACGTTTTGCATCTTCGCTGGCATAATGCTCATCAAATTCTATATGAATAACATTATCCTGCTCCATCTTGGCAATCTTATGGGTGGTAATCAGCTTTGTATGAAAACATTTTGCCACATTTGCAAGGTTCTGCATAATACACTGAACATCGACTACCATGGCATCACAGGCACCAGTGATAATAGCAAATTCCTGCTGCAGAAAGTTTCCTGCTATCGGCACACCATGACGTTGCAGCATCTCATTGGCAGTACAGCAGATGCCAGAGAGCTGAATACCTTTTGCTCCCTTGGATTTGGCATAATCGATCATTTCCTGGGACTGAGCTGAGGCGATAATCATCTCCGAAAGGAGCGGCTCATGTCCATGAACAACAAGGTTAACATGATCTTGCTTCATAACTCCGAGATTAGCTTCAGCCTGCAGCGGAGAAGGACTTCCAAACATAACATCCTGGAGATCGGTTCCGATCATTGATCCGCACCAGCCATCTGCCAGTGAAGTACGCACACCCTGCTTCATAAGATTCTTATAGTCCTGATCAACGCCCATAAGAGTTCTATGCATACATTCCACTATCTCTCTATCAACGGCTCTTGGCTCAACACCGTGTTTCGCCCATTTTTCCTGCAGAGGCTTCGGTGCCCTTTTAAGGTACTTTGCCGTTAATTCGGGCTTACCCCACTCTCGAACCGCTCTTTCCGCAACTTCCAGGGCTATTTCATCAATTTCCCGGTCTTGGGTAACACCATCTACTTCGATAGTTGTTGCTACATCGAAATATGGCGCAATCTGGATAAGTCTGGCCGGATCCTTAACTTTATAATCCTTAGTCTGCTTTCTGGCTGCGGCCAGAAAAGTCTCAGCAACGCCACGACCGTGATCGGAGTGAGCTGCAGCTCCACCGGCTATCATTCTAACCCAGTTCCTGGCGCAGATGGTATTTGCGGTAGCACCACAGAGACCCTTTCTCATATCTTCGCCTTCGATGCCACCTTTCGGCAAAGGAAGACGACATGGTCCCATAGCACAGATCTTACAGCAGATACCCTGCAGACCAATAGCACAAGGCTTCATGGTTACTGCGCGATCGAAAACCGTCTCGATATCAAGTTCTGCTGCTCTGACCATCATCTGCCTGGTTGCCGGTTCAATGGTAGCTTCCATCGGATCAGCAATTTTACGTGCTTTTACTGCTTTTTCTTTTGTTGCTTCTGCCATTTGAGGTTCCTCCTCATTAAGTATTTCAGAGTATCAATTAGTTACGCATAAAACCACTGCATCAAGCACACTAAATTGACATCCTTATTAAATTCTCTTATGCATATAATTTAACATCTGCAGCATTTTTTCCTGCTGATCCAGCTGTACTGCCGATGCTGTAACCGGAACTTCTATTTCATCTCCAGTTTCTTCCACGGCAGGGGCTTTATGTGCCTTAGCCCGCTTCGCTCTAAGAGCCTCCGCTTCTTCATCACGCTTTGCAGCATCTGCTTTAAGGGCATCCGCCTCTGCTTTCACCTTGGCTTCCGCATCAGCCTTTTCTTTAGCTTCCGCATCTGCTTTGGCCTTAGCCTCCGCCTCAACTTTTGCCTTTGCATCTGCTGCTGCTTTAGCTTCCGCTCCTGCTTTAGCTTCCGCATCAGCTTTGGCTTGAGCTGCTGGATCTACAGCAGGTTCCGGCTTTGCTTCAACTTTAGCCTCTTCCTTGGCCGGTGCTGCTTTAGCTTTTGGAGCCTCTTTTTTGGCAGGTTCAGCCTTTTTAGCAGGAGCTGCTTTTTTGGCAGGAGCAGCCTTTTTCTCTTCAACTTTTATGGTCAGATCAAGCTCGGGGGCAAGCGCTGCAAAATCAACTTCAACGTCCCCTAAAATCTTAGCAATAGCCTGAGAATCCATCACTGAACCACCTTCCGATATAGCAGTGATAAATTCTTTAGTAAGACGAATAGCTTCAGGATGACGCATAATGAGAATGTTAGAGCCACTCATCAGGTAGGATACAGCACCAACCGCCTCCATCATGACACCACGTTTTTCAGGATCACCGAGAAGCGGTGCCTCTTCCACCGTCTGCTTGGCTTCTTTACACTTCCAGACCTCATTACCAAGGTTATTTACCATGGGAAACTGGAGCTTATCATCACCCTGCATCATGGAAGCCATACTCAGCCTTTCCATAACCGAGTAGGTGTATTCCAGGCCATACCCGAGACCACCGGTGGTTGGATCCACCAGGATTCTATCCATGGGCATACCAAGATTTTCAAGAAGGATGTTGACCTGCTTTGCCAGGTTCACATCAATAGGTGATGAGGAGATAAGGGTATGGCCATAGCCCATGGCTGCAGCTCCAATTCCCTTATAATTCTTCTCTTCGACAGGACCAAGTACCAGATTGCTTCCCTGGCACTTTTCTGCGATTACCTTGAGCACTTCCTCATCTTTATCGGGATTGGCACAACCCCAGACAATTACGGGAACACTGACTGCCGCCAGAACATTACTAACGGTCTCAGCCGCCGATTCAGGACTCGCATCCTTGTCGTTCGGATCGATACTTTTAAGCTGGATTACGATGGCATCTGCGCCGAAGTCATCCACACACTTTTTGGCCCAGGCAGCAGGGTCGGATACGACATCTTTGAAATTGGCCAGTACCGCCTCCGGCCAATCCTCCGGCTCCATATCCCAGATTTCCATGGCAATAATCGGTTTATTGGGCATGTCTCCTTCAAAGGTATAGAAAGGATAACATGTCTCACCTCCCACGGTAATAGCAGAGTCCCCTTTGCCAATGGAAATTTCCTTGATGCCGCCGGTATAGGATTCCTTCTTGATTTCAAATCCCACTTTTGCCTCCTTACTGGTGAATAATTTTTCTACTGAAGGTTGCTATCAATCAACAACCTCCCCTTTTCGACATTAACTTATATTAAGAGACTGCAAAACTACAAAAATTCCGATTTTCTTTCTTCTCAGTTGTCCCTGCATAATAAAAATTTATGCACTAAGCGATTGAGCCTGTCTCCTTCTCGCCTCCATACGTTCTTTTAATTTTGGAAATTTTTCTATTTCCGTATGGGGTAAAAACATTGCAGCAACGTAATTGTCCATATATGAAGGAGTCTCGGATAATTCAAAATTGGTCATCCTCTTGGTTACTTCAACAACATCTTTACGAATCCTGTTGGTCAAAGAACTCATCCGGGCTCCCATAAGGGACCCGTTGCCTATGAATGTAACGCAATCAGGATCAATCTCCGGCAAAAGTCCTATTGTCATCGCTTTTTCAAGATCGATATAGCTGCCAAAGCCACCGGCAAGAATTATATGCTCCACCATATCCAGAGATAGACCAACTTCTTCAAGAAGTGTCATACAGCCGCTGTAAATCGCCCCTTTGGCACGGATTAAATTATCAATATCAGGCTCAGTCAAAGCGATATCACGATCAATTTGGGTATCATCCTTCCAGGCCAGCACATATTCCCAGACATCATTTCTCTTTCGTATCCTTGGGGTATCCAGTTCCCGATTAAACTTGCCATTGTTATTGATTACACCCATTTCAAACATTACTGCAGTCATTGTAATCAGACCCGAACCACAAATGCCTTT
>JAUVON010000004.1 GCA_030599175.1 Desulfobulbaceae bacterium
GGGCAAACATGTCACGAACTCGGGAAGCACCAACTCCGACAAACATCTCAACGAAATCGGATCCGGAAATACTGAAAAAAGGAACATCGGCTTCTCCTGCTATTGCCTTTGCAAGCAGCGTTTTACCTGTACCCGGAGCCCCTACAAGCAGAACACCGGGGGGAATACGACCACCAAGTGCTGTAAATTTACCCGGGTCTTTTAAAAAGTCGATTATCTCTTCGAGTTCTGCTTTAGCTTCATCGATTCCCGCAACATCGGCAAAGGTAACCTTGTTGTCACTTTGCTCAACGAGCTTGGCCCTGTTTTTGCCAAAGGAGAGTGCACCTCCTTTGCCCCCACCCTGCATCTGTCGCATAAAGAAAACCCAGACACCGATGAGCAGCAGCATAGGGAACCAGGAGACAAAAATGGTCATGAACCAGGAATCCTTTTGTGCCTCTTTGACGGTGATGTCTACACCTGCCTGTCTGAGAATAGGGATCAACTCTCTGTCCGCCATCGGGTAAATTGTTTGAAACGGTTTACCGTCCTGGAGGATACCGCTGATCACGTCCCCACTTATGGCAACACGGTTTATTGCCTTATTGTCGACACTTGCAATAAACTCGCTATAGGTAAGCGAGGTCCTGCTGCTCTGCGGCTTGTTAAAAAGATTAAAGAGAAGGATCATGGTTAAACCAATCACCAACCACATACTCAAATTTTTATAAAAAGTATTCAAAGAGGTCTCCAGCGACGCTAAAAAATTTTCTGACTTGTCAGATTAGTTACTCAACTACACGGTTTATAACATATAAACAAGGTCGATCTCAATTGCAACCCGTGCACACTGACATTAAAATAAAACATAAATTGATATTGTCGAGCTAAGATTGCACCTTTTTACCTTATTGGGTGGATCATGTAAAGTATTGGACAGGTTGCACCCCCATCTCATTATGAACAAGTTCCTGCATACCTTTGACCAGAGCAGCAGCACCGGTCACCGTGGTTGTGTAGGGTATGTGGAAGTCGAGAACAGCCCTGCGAATTATATAAGAATCTTCAGTGGTTCGTTTGCCCAGGGAGGTATTGACAATCCATGAGATCTGGCCGTCCTGAACTTTATCCAGAATGTGTGGTCTGCCCTGAGAGATTTTGTTGATATGTTTGCAATCTACTCCTTCATCCTGCAAAACGGCGGCTGTGCCGCTGGTTGCAAAGAGCGTAAAGTTCAAATCTACAAGGGCTTTGGCTACAGGGACAATGGCAGCCTTATCCCCATGGCGGACACTGATAAAGACATTGCCGGATCGGGGGAGGGAAGAACCCGCTGCCAGCTGCGCTTTCGCAATTGCCAACCCCAGGTTAACGTCAATGCCCATCACTTCTCCGGTGGATTTCATTTCCGGGCCAAGCAGGGTGTCGACATTTTCAAATCTGTCGAAGGGGAATACAGCCTCCTTTACCGTCCAGTGGCTGATCTCAGTTTCACAGGTCATACCCAGTTCTTCAAGGGTGCTACCCAGCATGACCTTAGTTGCCAGTTTTGCAAGGGGAACTCCGGTAGCCTTGCTCACAAATGGCACGGTTCTGGATGCACGGGGATTGACCTCAAGTATATAGAGCTGGTTCTCTTGTACAGCGAATTGCACATTCATCAGGCCGATGACACCAAGCTCAATGGCCATAGCCCTGCTCGCCTGTTTAATCTCTTCTATAATTTCATTGGACAGAGTGTGGGGTGGCAGGATGCATGCTGAATCCCCTGAGTGGATGCCGGCCTCCTCCACATGTTCCATAATGCCGCCGATGATTGTCACTTTGCCATCACAGATAGCATCAACATCGATTTCGATGGCATCCTTTAGAAATCTGTCGATCAGCACTGGATGTTCAAGGCGTTCACTGCCCATGGCAGCCATAAAATTCTTAATGCCTGCACTATTGTATACGATCCGCATATCACGGCCACCAAGCACATATGAAGGTCGTACCACCACCGGGAAGCCTATCCTGTCTGCAGCAACGACAGCTTCTTCAAGGGTGTGGACGGTGTCATTATCCGGCTGGCGGAGGTTGAGTTTTTGCAGGAACTGTTTGAAACGCTTCCGGTCTTCAGCTCTGTCAATTGCGTCCGGCTGCGTACCAATGATTGTTACCCCTGCCTTTTCAAGGGGGACGGATAAATTGAGCGGGGTTTGTCCGCCAAACTGGACAATGACACCATCCGGCTGCTCCTGCTCGATAATGTTCAGTACATCTTCCCGGGTGAGCGGTTCGAAATAGAGTTTGTCTGAGGTGTCGTAATCGGTGGAAACCGTCTCCGGATTTGAATTGACCATGATCGATTCCACCCCGATCTCCTTTAAGGCAAAGGCAGCATGGACACAGCAGTAGTCGAATTCAATCCCCTGGCCAATGCGGTTGGGGCCGCCTCCCAGGATGATAACTTTCTTTCTGTTTGTCCGGACTGCCTCATTTTCCTGTTCATAGGTTGAGTAATAGTATGGGGTGTAGGATTCAAATTCGGCTGCACAGGTGTCCACAAGCTTGTATACCGGGATGATTTCCAGGTTGGTACGAAGTTCCCGGATATCATCTTCAGATGTTCCGGTGAGAAAGGCAAGCTGGTTATCCGAAAATCCCTGCTCTTTGCAGAAGCGCAGGAATTCATTATCCAGTCCCGGGAATCCTCTCCTGCTGATTTTTCTTTCTGTTTCAACAATCTGCTTAAAATTATAGAGGAACCATGGGTCGATTTTGGTGAGGGCGTAGAGCTCGTCAAGATCCATGTCTCGTTTGAGTGCCTCGTATATTTCACCTATGCGTTTGGAACTCGGTTGTCGCAGACCATGTTCAAGATCTTCCAACTCGATTTCAGTTAAAATCTGTTCTCCGTCACCACCAAACCCGGATCGCCCGGTCTCAAGAGACCGCATAGCCTTCTGGAAGGCTTCTTTAAACGTCCTTCCTATGGCCATGGTTTCTCCGACTGACTTCATAGCGGTGCTGAGTACATCATCAGCTTCAGGGAATTTTTCAAAGGTAAAGCGCGGGATTTTTACCACGCAATAGTCGATGGTAGGTTCAAAGGCAGCATAGGTCTCCCGGGTGATATCATTTTGCAGCTCATCCAGGGTATAACCGACAGCCAGTTTTGCGGCGATTTTTGCTATGGGGAATCCTGTGGCTTTGGATGCCAGAGCAGAGCTTCTTGAAACCCTCGGGTTCATCTCGATGATCATCAGTTCGCCGTCTTCGGGATTGACCGCAAACTGAACATTGGAGCCGCCGGTCTCAACGCCGATTTCACGGATTATGGCGATGGCAGCATCTCGCATGTTCTGATACTCACGGTCTGTAAGGGTCTGGGCCGGGGCTACGGTCATGCTGTCACCGGTGTGGACACCCATGGCATCAATGTTTTCGATGGAGCAGATAATAACAACATTGTCTTTGTTGTCCCGCATCACTTCCAGCTCATACTCTTTCCAGCCCAGCAGACTGCGTTCGATCATCACCTCAGTTGTCATAGAGAGGTCGAGTCCTGAACTACATAATTCTCTCAGTTCATGGCGGTTATAGGCGACGCCGCCGCCGGTTCCGCCCAGGGTAAAACTTGGGCGGACAATTACCGGAAATCCGATCTCATCGCCTGCAGCCTTGGCAGCCTCGACAGTCTGAACAATTGCGGATTCGGGTACTTTGAGACCAATGTTTTTCATGGCGTCCCGGAACTCTTCTCTTCCTTCAGCCTTTTTGATCACATCGATATCAGCTGCAAGCAGTTCAACCTTATACTTATCAAGCACTCCAAGCTCAGAGACCTTGATGGCTGTGTTGAGAGCGGTCTGTCCGCCAAGTGTAGGCAGAAGAGCGTCGGGACGTTCTTTTTCGATGACCTTGGCGACAAACTCCGGGGTGATCGGTTCAATGTAGGTACTGTCGGCCAACTCCGGGTCGGTCATAATGGTTGCCGGATTTGAATTGATCAGGACGACTTCATACCCTTCTTCTTTCAGCGCTTTTACAGCTTGTGCCCCCGAATAATCAAACTCGCAGGCCTGGCTGATGATGATGGGGCCTGAGCCGATAATAAGGATTTTACGTATGTCTGTTCTTTTTGGCATAAGTGAATTTTCAGCTGTGTGTTGTTGTTTTTCGTACTCGGACAGGCTCCTAGCGCATCATATCAATAAACTGATCAAAAAGATAAACAGCATCATGGGGGCCTGGCGCATGTTCCGGGTGGTATTGGACGGAAAAGGCAGGGAAACTTTTGTGGCGCATACCTTCCAGGCTGTTATCGTTGAGATTGATGTGGGTAACTTCAATCTTGTCTTTTGGCAGGCTTTCGCTGTCGAGACAGAAACCGTGATTTTGAGAGGTTATTTCAACGTGACCGGTGGTAAGGTCTTTAACCGGTTGATTACCTCCACGGTGGCCAAATTTTAATTTATAGGCTGAACCGCCGTAGGCAAGCCCAAGCATCTGATGACCAAGACATATTCCAAATATCGGCTTTTTACCTAGAAGAGCCTGGATGGTTTCAACAACACCCTTAACACCTTCAGGATCACCCGGGCCGTTGGAGAGGAAGATGCCGTCGGGGTTCATGGCAAGTACTGTCTCTGCATCAGTTGTTGCCGGCACCACCTGTACCTGGCATCCTTTTTCTGTCAGCAGCCTAAGCTGGTTGAATTTTATACCGAAGTCAAAGGCGACAACTTTATATGGATTGGCAATATTCTGTTGAGCCGTTGTGAAATCGATGCCCGGCACAGGTTTATTATCGGCCCAGCCATATGGTTCGTCACAGGTTACCCGTTTTACCATATCTTGACCGACAAGGCCTGACCAGTCCCGGGCCCTCTGTATGAGCGAATTGTGATCCGGATCTTCGGTGGAAACTATACATTTCATTGCTCCTTGAGACCGGATATGTTTTACAAGTGCACGGGTGTCAAATCCCTCAACACCGAGGATGGAGTATTCCTGTAAAAAATCTCCCAGGGACATGGTTGAGCGGTAATTGGAGGGATATCCATTGTATTCTTTAATAAGAAATGCCATGGGGTGAATTGCGGCTGATTCCATATCTTCAGGGTTGATGCCGTAATTGCCGATCATCGGATATGTCATGGTGACAATCTGCCCGGTATAGGATGGATCGGTAAGGATCTCCTGGTACCCGCTGAGTGATGTGTTGAAGACAATCTCGCCAACAGCTTCACCGTGGCCGGTAAATGACCGCCCTTTAAAAATGGTGCCATCTTCCAGGACTATTAGAGCTTTCATACCGTTTTTTCCTCTGTCTGTTGGTGGTTATAAGATTACTATGAGCATTCTCTGGCATTTGACGAATAGCAGGGGGCTGGTATGCAGGCAAAACTATTTAATATAACCTGAAAAGAAAAGATGCGTCAATCGTAAATGGTCGCTGGATTGGGAAATTTACCATCTTTGTGGCTCTTGACAGGTTTCATTATGCTTCTTGTCTTTGCTTGCAAACAAGTCTTATTGATTGATCTGTTAAGTGATATTGATTAAGATGAGACTGTGTAATAGTTTGATAAAATAGACTCGACTTGTCAATGCTGGTTTGCAATGCCAATACAAAAGGAGCTCCATTGAAAAAGAAAATTTTAGTAGCCAACCGGGGTGAGATTGCTATTCGATTAATTCGGGCCATACAGGAACTCGGCCACGGCGCTGTTGCTGTATATGAAACTCCGGATGAGATGTCCAGACATATCAGAATAGCTGATGAGGCAATTTTACTGGGTGATGGTCCCCGTTGTGATTATCTGAATATCGAAAAAATTATTTCGGCTGCAAAAAAAACAGGTGCCATTGCTATTCATCCCGGCTACGGGTTTCTGGCAGAAAACCCATTTTTTGCTAAAGCCTGTGAGATGGCGGATATCATCTTTATAGGGCCGTCTTCAGAAATTATCACCAATCTTGGAAATAAGGTGACTGCCAGGGAGATCATGTCTGATGCGGGCATTCCCATGGTTCCAGGGACTCCCAATTTGTCACAGGGAAAAGAAGGTATAGATCAGGCGCTCGCATTTGGCGCTGAATATGGTTATCCGGTCATGCTCAAAGCGACCTGCGGAGGGGGGGGGCGTGGTATTCGCAGGATTGAGAATGACCAGGAGATGGTAGAAGAGATTCCGATGGCACGCTCTGAAGCACTTGCATCGTTTAATGATGATTCAGTCTATCTGGAGAAAGTGGTACTCAATCCGAAACATGTTGAGGTGCAGATACTTGCTGACAGCCATGGTAATACGCTTCATCTGGGCACCCGTGACTGTTCAATCCAGCGCAGGAATCAAAAACTTATAGAAATAGCACCCTCCATGATCGAGGATCAGGGGTTGCTGGATAAAATATGTGAAACCGCTGTCAAGGCTGCAAAGGCGTCAAATTATTTCAATGCCGGAACTGTTGAATTCCTTCTCGACAGTGATTTTAATTACTATTTTCTGGAGATTAATACCCGGGTTCAGGTCGAGCATACGGTAACGGAAATGATTACCGGCATTGATATTGTCCGCAATCAGATAAATCTCGCCTTTGGCTATCCGCTCTCTTTTACCCAGGAGGATGTAAAGCCCAGGGGACATGCTATTGAAGTTCGGATTAATGCGGAAGATCCCAAAAATGATTTTATGCCGGAGGGTGGTAAGCAGGTCTCCGTTTATCGTTCCACCGGTGGTTTCGGGGTGCGTCTTGATGGATTTGTGTATCAGGGTTATGTCATCCCTGAGGTGTATGATTCACTCCTGGTCAAATTAACAGTACATGGATTCACCTGGGATGAAACTGTGGGCAGGCTGAGGCGGTGTTTGCAGAATTTTGCGATCAGGGGACCTAAAACCACAATTCCGTTCTATGAAAATATTGCATCGGAAAAGGATTTCTTGAGCGGTAATTTTGATACCTCATATATTGATACTCATCCGCATATTTTTCTTTATGATGAAGATTCCAGTGAGGTGGGTAAACTTGCGAGACTGATTGCGGAAATTCATTATCGCAAAGAAAACCCCTATGCTGCATAGATTTTTTGTAAAAAGAAAGAAGGTGCAATTTCTAAGTAATAGATGAAGATGAACGTACAGGGAATATAATATGACAAGAATAAATCAGGGAACCCCGGTTACAGAAATAGTTGAAACACTGAGAAATAGCAAAGGGTACTACATAACCAACACAGCAAGAGATCTTTCCCAGTCCGATTTTAAAAACCGCATACTTCTGCATACGGATCTGATGGCTGCACCCGCCAGGGAAAGGGCCGGATATTTTTCTTTAGAGATAACCGGTGGAGCATCTATTCATGTGGATATTCTGCGCAAGCAGGTGAACCCTTTTCTCAAGCTGAGGAAACTGAGAGAATCCATGCCGAATACGATGTTTCAGACCCTCTGCAGAGGGGCAAATCTATTTGGTTATCGCCCCTATCCGCAAAATGTGATTCGTTTTACTGTCCGTGAATTTGCCAAATATGTGGATGTATGGCGAACATTTGATTTTATGAATCATGTACCCAATATGCTTGCTGTTTTTGAGGAGGTGGCAACGGCTGGAAAACTCAATGAACCATGCATCTGTTTTTCGACCGGACCTGAGCATACGGATGATTTCTATGTGGCCAAAGCAGGAGAGATCATTGAGGCGACGGGCAGGGATATTGTCCTCTGTATCAAAAATCATGGAGGCCTGGGGACACCTACCAGAATTGGTCAACTGGTTGATTCGCTTAAACAGAAATATCCGGATATCCCTCTTCATTATCATGGCCATAATACCGATGGCAATGATCTGGGAAGAATTATTGAGGCGGTAAAAAATGGTGCCACAATTGTTGATGCGGCGGATTCTGCATTTACCGGATTCTATGGACCTCCCCCGATTCTCAGTGTGGTTCAGTCACTAAAGGAATTTGGTTATGTGGCTGAGGGCCTTGATGAAGGTGCGGTGATCGAGACATCTGAGGTGATACGGGATCAGCGACAATATTACGATCAGTTTGAATCCCAGATAAAGGGGTTTCAGCCAACTGTGCAGATTCATAAGCTGCCGGGCGGGGCGATGGGGTCAAGCCTTGAGCAGGCATCAAAGGGAGGCTTTCTTGATAAGATGCCTGACATTCTGCATAAAGAACTGCCACGGGTACAGAAAGAGTTGGGAAATTACTGGTCGGTTACTCCGGGCTCCCAGATCCTCTGGACTACCGCTGTATCAAATGTCATTGACGGGGAGCGTTACGGCAACCCCTCCGGGGATCTGAGAAACCTGTTGCTGGGTAAATATGGGCCGTTTCCTTTTTATAAACCGGACGAGTGGATATATGAAAAGGTTTTGGGAGACGACTGGATAACTGTTCTCGAAGAGGAGGGTGGTGTCGAAGATGTTGAAAATATGGATCTTGCCCTTGAAAGGTATGATCTTGCCGAACAGTTAGGGGTGGAACCGACTGATGAGCAGCTTATCCTCTATCTTCAGCACCCAAATGACGCCGTTGAGTTTCTCAAATTTGAAGAAAAGTATGGCCGGGTTTATGTTTTGTCACCTGCTGTTTTTTTCCATAAGGGAGGGTTTGAAATTGGTGACAAACTGGCTTTTAGAGACCACCAGGGTAAAGAACATATGATTGAGATTGGTCCTTCTCCGGTGACTGATACAGGAGAAACATCTGTCTATCTTACCGTTGATCACCATCAGTCATCTTTTACCTTCAAGCCGGATGTGACACTCTCAGAGGCAGGCGAGGCAATGCTGTCCAAGGAAGAAATTATCGATCTTGCCAAGGCAGGAGATGTACGTTCGCCATTTAGTGGAAATATAGTTGAGATATCGGCGGATGAAGGGCAGGAGGTACTAGTCGGAGATCGTGTGGCGATTATGGAGGCGATGAAAATGCAAACACCGATTCTCTGTGAAATGAGTGGTATTGTTACGGCCATTTTTGCAAAAAAAGGTGACGCATTAAAACCCGGTGACAGAATCCTGAAGATTGATCAGGATGAGTAGGATAGTATCATTCAACTTTTTCAATAAATTCAAGGTAGATATACCCTTCGTTTCCTTTATATTTGACCTTGTAAAATTCACCGTTTTTTGAGAGAACGTTTAATAAAGTGCCCGCCGGTACACTATCAATAATCTCAGCGCCGAACAGATCCCTGGCCTGCAGCAGATCCGTATCATCTGTTGTGATATACCTGGAGGTCGGTTTTTTGTTCGATGGGGCAGGGGGAGGCTTCGGAATCTCGACGACTTTTTCAGGTTCTTTCGATGTTGGCGGATCTATCTGTCTGGGCGAGGGGGGCTGTATCTTTTGAGGTGGCGTATCAGGCTTATACTGTGGTGGACGTGTCAGTAAATCGTATGTTGCACTGTCAAGAGACCAGGTTATAGTCAGGTCGTTGTCCTGCTGAAAACTGTTCATGGCTTTTCTGGTCTTCTGGCCCATGAGACCATCTGGCGGTCCTGGATTGTAGCCTGCACTGCCCAGGGCTTTCTGGGCGGACTGAAGTTTTGGGTCAAATTTTTGATCCGGTGTGACCGGTTCTCCATCTGGTAGTACTGGCATCTCAGTTGCGAATGAACTACGGTTGCAGTCGCCATTTCCAGAGGGAAAGAGGTTGTTGCAAATTTTCTGATACAGTTTGTTCCTGAGGAAATTCTCAACCTGCTCTATATGGGTCTGTTGATGTGGCAAATTCATGGAATGTTCATGGAAGAGTTGTACCCTGGTGCCGATTTTGGTTGCACCGGCGTCTTCAGCATCAAGCCTGATGTCATAACTGAACGTATACGTTTGTCTGGATAGTTTAGATCCCGGTATATCCATTTCATTAGCATCAATTGTTGCTGTATCAGTAGAGATAAAACTATTTTCCTTATCCAGAGTAGCAATCGTACTGAACTCTATCACAGCGTCTACCGTCGCATGCCATGTTTTTTCAAAGGTGGCACGAAACGTATAGTCCGGGTTGATCGGGACAATCTCAGTATTGTCAATATGTCGGAGATTGATATTACATCCGGCAGTGATTACCATGGACAAAAATAGTGTTCCGAGAATTAGATAATTAGATTTCATTTTTCCTCTCCTCTGTCTAGCTGTCACTGGCATCTTTTCTTACTTTTAATTCCAACTTGGTTGCTGCAGCATCGGCATACATGGAATTAGTTTCCGGGGCCATATGGAGGGCCAGCTCGTGAACTTTCTGGAATATTTGTAGAAACTGGCTGACTATGATCAGGCAAATACCGGATAACATACCAAGGATTGAAAACACCCGAAGCCAGCCATTCAGTTCAAGGAACTTTGTAAAGAAACCGTATGTTTTATGCTCTTTTAAGTGTCGACTGTATTTCCAGGCAATAAGAGCACAGCCGATCACAAGCCCAAGTAATATGAGTTGGGCTATGATAGTGGACAGTGTCTTGAAAAGGAGTTTCCTGGTCAATTTGGCAAGAGTTTTCTGTTCTGCAGCAAGTGACAGATGTGCCTCTTTAATTATCTGTTCCTGACGCCTGGTGTGTTCGGCTTTTTTCTCTTTTTTCTCTGCATCATGGTTCTGTAGTAAGGCAAGTTGTTTTTCTCTTTTCTCCTCCAGTTCCGTCAAACGAGCCAGTGGTTCGGTCAGTACTCGTTGTTGTTCCTTTTCTTTCATATTTTCCAGAATCAGGGTTTCCAGGAGCGTATAGACCCGATCCAGTGAGGCAAGATCATCTATCCTGTTTTCTTTCTGCCATAGTCTGCCCAGCAGGAAATATTCGTTCAAGGTATCGGGAAGTTTGTCGCCATAACTTTTGTTAACAGCATCCAGAGAATAGATTACGGCCTGCAAGTATACTCTCTCGGCATTGCTTATCCGGTCGATATCTTCGTTAATCAAACCATTGAACAGGGGGATTGAAACCATATCCCGGTCTGGAATCCCTTGTATCGACCCAAGAAATTCTTCATGTATTTTAATATAGGTGGAGAAAGATTTTGTCCTCGGCTTGATCATCATTGTTAATTTGAAAACAATGCTTGCCGCCTTTTGTTTCATATCTCTTTGCAGGGCGTCACTAGCACTGCTGAGCATCAAAGAGATATACCGATCATCTTTTACCCTGTCTTCTTTAACCTTAGCTGTAAGCGTGTTAAAGAGTTTCGCTGCATCCGTTTCTTTTTTCAGAGTGAAGAAAAAATCAACAAATTGCAGGCACTGCGAATAGGCCAGTTTAAACTGTTCGCTATCAGGGTCGCTCTGTAAATCCGGGCAGAGAAGGATGACTTGTTCTCTGATCTTATCCATTAGCGACTCCAGCTTGAATTCGATAGCAATTTGTGCAACTTGTTTGAGTTGATCGAGCTGGGAGGATTTTGTGATTGCCTGCTGTAGAGTAGCAGCTGCCAGGGAGCTCTCACCTTGATCATTGTATATTCCTGCAAGATCAATAAGGAGCTCTGTACTGCCTGGAAGTTCTTCAGCTTTGGCGGGTAACTGCTTCAGTACACTATCGATCTGCAGTTTGACACAGGTTTGAGCGATCAGAAGAATATCATCTATGTTTCGGGAAGTGTTAAGAGCGCGGGTTAGAATAGACAGTTCTTTATCTTTCTCCCCGATCTTGTGGTAGGACTCAGCCAGGGCAACCAATCCGACGGCCGTCTCTGTTTTTTCTTCCGTCAGTTCCATGACATAATCGGATGAGACCTGCATGGAGTATGTGGTGAGGTATTGTGCCAGTTCAAGCAATGTCTTGGTATCACTTATCAACCCGGCGTGATTTGCTATTACCTTCCCGGCAATATCAGCGTGACCGTTCTCAACAAGAAAGTGTACCGTATTGATAATAATTTTCTCAGTCGGATTACCAGCAAGGCCATCCTTTTCCGCGATATTTGCTATCGTTTCAATTGCATCCTCTGTTCTTTTGTCGGCAGTGTATAAGGCGGCAAGAGTGACATAGTATTCAGGGCTGTCTGTGGTCACTGTTTTATACACCTCCAACCTTTGATCACCGGTTATCAGACCAGATGGCAGAATGGTTTGCTCTGCGCTCCTGTCTTCAAGAATCGCTATTGCTTTTTGATTGCCGGTAAGCTCCAGCATGCTCTCAGCAAATTTCAGCTTTGTTTGAACCTCATCACGTTTTTCCGTCGAAGCAGCAAAGAGTGAAGTGGCACAGGTAAGAAAAACTGTCACCAGGATTGCAATGAGTAATGTCCTATACCGGGTAAAGGTGACCTTTTGCCTGAAAAAAAGATAGAGAAAGATATTCAAGACAGTTAGAGGTAGAAAAATAAAGAGGATATTTCCAGCGTCAGAACCGGCCGCAATTGTCAGTGGGGAGAGGATAAAAGCGCTCCCTTTATTGATCACTGATAATACGGAAAGTATACGTTTATATTTCAATTGCTTTTCATTGACATACAGGATCTTCTCTTTGATTTCAGAAGGTAACTCCTGCTGATCGGATTGATACACGGTATTGAGGTGGGCGTCCCCTTTTTTAAGCTCCGAGTTCAGGGACCTGATTTTGTCTGCCAGTTGCTCCAGCTCCTGCTTGACCTCATCGCTGATTTTTTCCTTTCTGTCCTGAAACTCCAGTCGGTGCTGCTGGTAGGCTGCTCTAATGCTCTCATGCTGTTTCTGGCGATCTTGTTGAGCTATGGAGACAGGAGGGAGGGATGCTGTATCTGCCGGCTGCTCATCAGGTTGCCCGAGGGCAGGTGCGGAGGCCAGCAGATGAGTCAGGAGAAAAAAGAGTAGAAATGATATGAAAGGTGATGGAGCACTGGATTTTATTATACTCTTGGTTGGCAGCATGAATATTGTTTCCTGAAGAATGCTTTTTGGATAGAGTATTTTCAGGGTACCTCAGGGACTCATGAAGTTAAATTGGACTATTGACCCGATATTTTAAGAACGGATCCTAACCTATTTGATATCATTCGTAAAGTATAACAATTCAAGGTCTTTTGATTGGATTATGGAGTAGGGCTGGGGTATATTGAAAGGGGAAAGTGACTGAGAAAACTGAAGAGATAAGGAGGTAAGCCGGTGGCTTGCCTCCTTCGTATTTAAAGGTGCCTGAAATTATTCCCCGCCAAAGGAATCGGCAAAGAGTTGGCCTATGGCCTCACGTCCGGCATCGCTTAAGTAGCGTGTACCTGAACCGACAAAGGTATCATATTCAATTTTAGGAGAACCCTCCTGCCATTCGTTTTCCCAGGTAAACCACTTTTTTTGCGGTTGATCGAACACATGGAGTGGACGATTGAACATTTTGGCCAGCTCTACTGCCCAGCCGGTACCTCCTTTAACTGAACCGTCTTCCTGGATAGAGCCGATTACAAAAACCTGATGGCCGCTGTTGACCATATGAAAAATGGTTTGCAGGACTTTTCTAATCTTTTCTGTTTCGTAATATGTTCGGTTGAGCATTCTTGAGGCCAACTCCATGCTTATATCACCTCTCTCCAGCTCTTCCTGGTTCAGGATGGATACATTTTTCTCTCGGGTCAGCTTGTGGTTTTCAAATGAGTAAACAACCTCATTGACGCCATATTTTTCTGCCTCTTCGCCAAATGTTGCCTCAGCACCTTTCAGGCCGCTGCTGTATAACGTGCAATTTGATTTTTCCATAAAATAACTCCTGATGGTATCATACTTAACCATCCCCAAATTTTAGTTTTTACGAAACCATCACTCCTTATGTTTCGGAAAAATGATTGTGAGATCCGACTTGGTGGAATGTATACCATAGTCACCTATGATAAACTCGTAAAAAGGTCATTCAAAGTTACCGATGGCTAAAGTCAGATAAGCGAAGACTTCGAAAAGTACAATCTCCCGCGTTGGTGGCATTTTATCTCTTTAGAGAGCTTAATTTTTCCTCCCCTTAAGAAAAACACGGCAGGGGGCGGGGTATCCTTCTATGGTTTTATGGGGGTTGTTTAGATCGATAAAGTCTTCGTAGGATTCAAACTGCATCCAGTCTGTCCGCCGCTGTTCATCGTTTGACATGGGATGACTGTGGAAAAAGTCAATATCTTTGAACCCTGCTTTTTTCATCCAGTTGCCGAGACAGGAACCGGTGGGGACAAAATATGTGCCCGGTACCTTGGCATACGTTTTGTCGGGAAAAAGAGCCATTGGTTCTCGGCCGGGAATGGCCTGTGACTCAATAATTAGCGTACCTCCAGGCTGAAGAGCGGTAAAAATATCGCGGAGAGTGTCAATGGGGGAGGGGCGGTGGTATATAATACCCATTAAAAAAATCACATCAAAACAGGATTCAAAGTAGTGTATGTGTTCAACACCGAGCAGGTCAATATCGAGCCGCTTCAGTCCGGCCATACTGTTGAGTGCCCTGAAACAGTAGTAATGTTGCACCGATGGTTCGAAGCCAAGGACGAGTGCCGGCTCTGATGCAGCCATACGAAACATATAGTAGCCGTTGTTACAGCCGATGTCGGCGATTATTTTACCATTTAAATCAGGAAGTTCCGGGATAATTCGCTGCCACTTTCGTTCGCTTCTCCATTCCGCGTCAATATTGATTCCGAAGATGGTAAATGGGCCTTTACGCCAGGGCATAAACTCTTTGAGCCTGTCCCTGATCTCTTTTTGTTCATTCGGGCTTATCTCGTCCGCTTTGCCGATTGTTATAATATCTCCACAGCATTCAACGTGACCGGCATTAAACTGCGAGAGATACTGATGAGGAATGCGGTATCGAAGAAATCCTTTTTTCTCCTGATTGATCCACTTCTGGCGAGTTTGGTGAAGTTCAGTAATTTTATCGAAATGGGCTGAAGATGGCAGCATTGATAAGTATTTCATGGATGGGTCAGGAAGGCTTTACAGCAATAAAGGAGGCAAAGTTAAACCATTGAAAATAGGTATCGACTGATTTAAAGCCACAATTTTTCAGAAGAGTTTTATTCTCATCAATGGAAAAGGGGATCAGTACGTTTTCCAGGGCTTCCCGTTTCTTGGCGATCTCCAGTTCGGAATAGCCTTTCTTTCTTTTGAACCTGTGGTAAATAGCGATATATTCCCGGTTCAGGCGGCGATCATGGCTGATGACTTTCTCGCTGAGCAGGAGGACTCCACCGGGGCGAAGATTATCGTAGAGTTTCCGGACAAAATCTCCGCGTTGCAGAGGTCTGATAAACTGCAGGGTGTAATTGATAATAAATGCGCCGGCTTCAGGGTGATCAATTTTTGTAATGTCCTCTTCAAGAAATGAAAGTGATTCCGTTTTAGAGTACAGTTCCGTCTTTAACCGGGCTTTATCGAGCATTGGTGCAGAATTGTCTATTCCCACGAACTTCAATTCCCTGTTTTCAAGGAGCCGTGAAAATTCCAGTAATGTTGTTCCGGTTGCGCAGCCAAGATCGTAAACTGTGTCACCCCTGTTCAGGAAACAATCAAGTAGGCGAGCTGTTGAACCGATAACTTCCCTGTAAAAAGGGACAGAGCGATCCAGCATATCATCAAAAACTTCAACCACACGTTCATTGAAGACAAAATCTTCTTCAACTGAGTCGACCTGAAACAGTGTATCTTTGGCTGGTTTATCCATTATTTTTTGTGCCAGCTTCTTACCCTTTTCTTAAGGATTGATTGAGGGGAGCAGTTGAACTCGATTCCAGGTAGTGTTAATATGTCATGACCGGAATCAGCAAGAGTGATGGTTCCCTGCAATTTCAGATGGCTAAGTGAGATTTATGCTAGTATAAACGTATTGCTTTAGGGTTGCATGATAAAAAGGCTAGTTATGGACAGGCTCCTAACCAAAAGCGGATGACAATATCTTTTAAGAAAGAATAACAGGTTGTGAATATGTCAGATGAAATAGATTTTGATGAATTGCTGAGCAAGTATAAATCCGACCCATATGATTATGTGGATGTGTATGCTGTGCACACCGGGAAGATAACCTTTAAGGTTATGGAAGGCCAGCAGGTAGATGCTGCCAGTGGGGAATGGCTGCAGGTTCCAGGGACAAGCTTGTATGAAATTAATCGTGAAAGGAACCCCAAAATAATAGTTGCTCAGACTAATGGAACAGTGACTGGGATTATTACTGAACTGGATGGTCGGTTTGTCGAGGCAGGTGAAAAGCTGATGACAATCAAGCATCCTTTGAAAAAGAAAGAGATCATTGAAAATATATTTAGAGAAGTTCTCTATCTTTTTTATGCACCGGAAACTGCAAAATATTTCTTCTCTATGGATATTCAATCCCGGATAGATAAAAAAGGTGCCAGGTCGATAACCATTGATCAGGGAGAGGAGATTATTACCATGTCACTGATGAAACGGGATACTCCTGTGTATTATAATGGAGAGCGCGGCGTTATCCATTCAATATATTTCAAACCCGGTATTTCTGTTAAGCAGGGGGAACCCCTGATTGGCGTTTGTGCTCTCGAACAACTTCCTTTAATTCAGAAAATTATTACCAGGGTTAAGGCCGATTGGGACTCCACCCATTGATGGCGTCGTAAAAAGTCTTCATCCGGAGTCTCGCAGGCTCGCTTACCTGGTTCGTTGTTACAATTTTTCTATCATTACGACGTACCTTATGTACGCCGGAATAATAGAAAAATTGTACGCCTCCAATATGAAGCTTCTCGAAGTCTACGCGTATCGGGAGTCTACGCTTACCTATTTATCCATCGAAACTGAGGTTTTTACGAGTTTGTAATTGTTGAGTTTTCTTACTTTTTTTTAAATATCCCCATTCAAGCAACCGTGGCCCTGAATAATCCCTCTCCCCAGGATGTCCTTTCCCATTTACAACAACAGCTGGCCTGCCCGAACGAGCTCTATGATAGTGAAGCGATAGTTCGCTATGGTGCTTTTGTCGGCTCGAATATTGAGAGTCATGACTTTTTGGATCGGGCAATGATATATGCTCGAACCAGGATAGAATCATTAAGTGCATCAGGAAAATCGGTTGATAGTGGTACAGTTATACTTGCCGACACCATGAGTCACTCAAAAGGACGATTCAGCAGGGAGTGGCACGCCCCGGCAGGTGGTGTCTGGGGTTGTATGATTCATGCCAACACTCTTCTTCCCCAGTCAAGATGTGTTGTTCCCCTGGCTGTTGGTGTTGCGTGTTGCGAGGCGGTCCGTGAGATGGGAGGGAATATGGCAGTGCTGCGTTGGGTTAATGATGTGCTGGTAGAGGGGAAAAAGCTGGCTGGTTTTCTGGTTGAAACCTACACGGAATCTTTTTATGGAGAAGAATTCAATCTTGTCGGGTTTGGAGTTAACATCAATAACAGTCATTTTCCCGGGGAGTTGTCCCATACAGCTGTTTCTTTAGGAGAAGTGCTTGGTACTGTTGTAAACCTTACACAGTTTACCTCGTTGTTTCTTGCTCGATTGGCCTGGAATTTCGGTCTGCTCTATTATGAAGAATCGTGTGCTCTGCGTGATGAGGGGTTTTCCGGCCAGGGTGGAAATCATTTGCTGCTTGATCAATGGCGGCGGCTATCAGATACGGTTGGGAAAAGGGTCGTGTATGGATTTGATGTGGTGCATTCACCACAGTATAAGGCCACTGTTCTGAGGATGGATGAAAATGGAGGTCTTGTCCTGCGTCTGGAGGATGGCTTTGAGAAGACTGAGTACAGTGGTGAAGTGCGCTACCTGTAATAAAAAACAAGAGATAAGCACCCTTAAAAACCAGGGTATAAATTCCGACTTCGAATCGAGGAAGGTTGGTTAAAATTCCTATTTATTCTGGTTAGATGGTTGCTGTTTCTGCAGAAGTTTCCAGGAAATAATTTCCCGTTGGAATAGCTGCCTGCCGTAATCATGAAGGAGCGAAAGGGCTTCCTGCAGGATATTGCCGGAGATTCTCAGGCGGTGCAGTCTTTCCAGTGGTTGAGCCTGTGCTGACTGCAATATCTTTATCGTTCCCTGGGACAAACGAACGAGTCTGTTTCCTGTGCCGGAGCAGCTGGGACAAATGAGACCACCGGTGGTTGTGTCGAAGCTGTAGTTGCGATTGGCGATAACCTGGGCGTTGCAGCCGTTGCAGGCTGTGAAATCGGGCCGATAGCCTATAGTACCATAAAATCTGGTCAGAAAAAGTGCGAGAACTGCCGCGGGTTGCTGGTGTTGATCAATGTTGTGGAGGGCCCAGAGACAAAGGCGGAACAGGTGATCATCAGCCTCTTCTTCGCGGATTGCTATGAGGAGGAATTCTCTGATAATTGATGCTATGGTGTATAGTTCAAAACTCTGGCGAATATTGATAAAACTGGTATGAACCTCAGCCTCTGAAAGGAATTTCAGGCTTTGGTTAGGTGATGCTTGATAAGTGATATGGAGGAAGCTGAATAACTCAAGTTTATTGACGAAACGTTTTTTGGACCGTTTTGCTCCTTTGGCAATAGCCGAAATTCTGCCACTATCCCGGCTTAGAAAGGTAAGAATAACATCCGATTCGCCGTGTTCAAAACAATCTAGAACTATGGCCTCCGTTTCTCTGGAGATCCTGGCCATTATTGCGCAGGAAGGGCTTCTGCGGTCTGCTGTTCTGGGTCGGATTTTTCACTAGTTCGGGTCTTTGACTTAATTTCCGTTATTTCAAAGAGTGGTGCGTCATCGTCCGATTGGGTTGTGTTTTCGATCACCTTCTCGGATTCTGGAGGATTTTTGAAATTTCTTAACTTCTCACTGAGGTAGGAGGCCGGGTTCCAGGAAAAATACCAGGATAAAAAGGCTCCGATCAGAAGGAGGAATAAAATGATTAACCCTGTATAGGAAATGGGCATGGTCGTGGGGCGTCTGGCCAGATTTTTTACCTGTAAACCCTGCTTGTGAGGAGGCGTCGGTTGTCCTTTTGTTCCCGGGTGTAGAGCTTTTTCCTGTGAATAATTGTGTAATATCTCAATGGGGTCTAAGTCGAGTGTCTTGGCATATAGAGTGTAAAAACCGCGAGCAAAGGCTTCTGCGGGCAATGATTTAAAATCGTCATTTTCTATTGCCTTGAGGCTTGCAATGGTGATCTTTGTCGTATCAGAGACATTCTCCAAATCCAAACCCAGATTGATACGAGTCTGGTGGAGAAGGTTACCTACTGTTGTGTATTCTGTGTCGGGGGATTCAAGGGACATTTTCTCGGTTCCTGGCTACAATTTTTGTATATATGCTTTTTCTTTTAATTCTACCACCCACTCCGAGTAGGCATCTTTGAGTTTTTTCTCATAAAGTTCTTTTTTGATTTCCTCTTTTACCTCTTCGTAGGAAGCGGTGATAACGATTGCATTATCGTCTCCCGACAAGAGCTTAAAGAATTGGTAACCGGCATCGGTTGTTATAATCTCACTGATACTGCCGGGAGCTAGAGAAGCTACTGCGGAACGCATGGCGGGAGCCATTTCATCCAGTGTGAAGGTCCCTATATCGCCGCCATCGCTAGCCGAGGGCAAGTCGGAGAACTTTTTTGCCAGCATCCTGAAATCCTGACCATTGAGGGCAAGATTATGAACACGTTCGGCACGTTTACGGGTACGTTCTTTTTGTTCCGCCGGTTTTGTGAGGTCTGCGTTGTTTGCCAAGGAAAATCCAATCTGGAGGAGGTAATAACTTCCTTCTTCCACCCTGTAGGTATAGTGCTCGTCGTAATAATCGAGAATCATTGGTTCAGTAATGATGATTTTTGATCGCACAACAAAACTGACGATTTTACCCTGGAGTATTTGAGCTGCAATGTTTCTCTTGTAACTTTCTTCTGTCAAACCGGATTGTTCCAGTTTTTTATTGAAAGCGGGTTTACTCAGTCCGGAACGGGAATGAACCTTCTCATAACCGTCTTCAATTTCTTTATCGCTGACTGAAACACGGTATTCCTTTGCTTTCTGGGCAATGAGTTGACGGACGATGAGTCCATCAAGGGTTGTTGCGCGAGCTTTTGCCAGTGCCTGTAGCAGGGATTCCCCTGAGTTGTTTTGGGCAATTGCCATATATAATCCTGCAGCTTCCTCTTCAACTTCAGAGAGTGTGATAATATCATTATTTACGACTGCGACAACTTTATCGACGAGTTCAGACATTGCGGTTGAGGGCAGTAGAAAAACACAAACAGTATAGAGAATAACCTGTAGAATATAATGGTGGATCCGGGGTATTAAATATAGGCGCTGCA
Organism: Desulfobulbaceae bacterium; assembly: GCA_030599175.1. Taxonomy (GTDB): domain Bacteria; phylum Desulfobacterota; class Desulfobulbia; order Desulfobulbales; family Desulfocapsaceae; genus Desulfomarina. The sequence goes on from JAUVON010000004.1 coordinate 20,188, forward strand.
TAGGAATCCTTTAGTGCCTTACTCCAGAACTTCTGCAATAAAAAACAAGAGATAAGCGCAGACTTCGAATTGAGGAAGGTCGTTTAAAATTATATGGTTGAATATACTTTCATGGCACTTATCCAAGCATTTTAAAATTCCGATTTATTCGGGTTAGCTGTTTTTTTGTTAGTGTCTGCCTTAAAATGGGCTTTGGTAGGTGTTGCTAAAAAGAATTAAGTATAATCGGTCATTGTGCACATGTACAGTAACTCTTATCGTCTGATTTACGATAGATTTGTAAAAAGCTTTATTTTCGGGTGTCGGCCAAATAGTGTATATGGCTTTTTAAGCATTATCAGCCTTGATAAAGATGTAAAAAGCTGAATTTTTAACCAGGCTCAGTTGACTTTCCTGTTATATGGAATATTTTATCGCAAGAATATATCGTATTAAGTAGAAGTGGTGAAAATTGAGTTTCCTTTTGGAGCATATAGATGAAAAAAATACAGTCCATTGTTTCAGTTTTTTGTTTTTGTTTAATTCTGACGCTCTCTTTAGCAATGGTCGGATCTGTCAAAGCAAGTACTAAAATGCCTGAATTCTCATTAAAGAATGTTCGTGATGGCAGTGTTATCAATAGTAGTTCTTTCGCTGGCAAGGTGTTGTATATAACATTTTTTGCAACCTGGTGCCCTCCCTGCGTTCAAGAGGTGCCGGTTCTGGTGGAACTGCAAGATCAGCTGGCCGATTCCGGATTTTCGGTTGTCGGTCTTTCTGTTGACCAGGAGGGGTCGTCTGTTGTTGCAGGTTTTGCAAAGAAAAATGCAATCAATTATCCTGTTTTGATGACGGAGTTCAAAACTACTACGGATTTTGGGGGGATTTTTGGTATTCCTGTTGCTTTTTTAGTAAACAGAGCTGGCAATGTTGTAAAAAGATATACCGGTTATGTCCAGCATAGAGTCCTTGAGAAGGATATTCGCAGTTTACTTAATTGATGGAATCGTAAAAACTCAAATTCTTCGCTACCCCGTCATTCCCGCGTAGGCGGGAATCTTGTCATTTCAACACCTCTTGGATTCCCGCCTACGCTGGAATGACGTAGCAGGGGACTTTTTACTTAGCCATCTTAATTAAGTAATTAAGTAATCTCTATTGCACCAATTATAAAAATTTAATACACTGTCTTCAGCTTTGAAAAGTAGGTTGATTACAGTTCTACTATAGGTGGAGGGTTCCTCCATCTAACTAATTAGTAAAGAGGAGAAGGACAATGAACAAAAAAATCGTATCTATGGCTCTGGTTCTGGTATTTGCTCTCAGCACTGCAACTGTTGGTTTTGCAGCCAAATTGAAATGTACCGTTGATTCAGTCGAGGGCGACAAAGTAACCATGACCTGCGCAAAGGCTGATAAAATGGCAAAAGGTGATCAAGTTAAAGTTACTCCAGCTAAGAAGAAGGGTGCTATTGAGGGTTGCTAATTGACATAGCGCGGATTATTAGGTATTTTTTTGGTCGGTTGATTTCAGGTCAACCGGCCATTTTTTTTTCTATCTATTTGGGTTGGGATACTTTCAAGTTGAGGTGAGTTTTGGAGTTACTAAAAGCTATGGTTCTGGGAGCCATTCAAGGGTTGACTGAGTTTCTGCCGATCTCCAGCTCCGGTCACCTGGTTATCGGTTCCGAGTTGATGAATTTCCAGGAACAGGGAGTCGTTTTTGATGTCTTTGTTCATCTCGGAACGCTGCTTGCTGTTATAATCGTTTTCAGAAAAGACCTTGTAGAAATGATAAAGGCTCCTTTTGACTTTTTTCAGGGAAAAAAGAGTGACTCTGTAAAGCACTACTTTTTACTGGATATATACGTTATTGTTGCAACATTGCCTGCAGTGGTCGTCGGTCTCTTTTTTAAAGATCGTATTGAATTACTCTTTGGTAATATTCTGGTCGTCTACAGTATGTTGGTCGTGACTGGAATCCTTATGATTACGGCAAGGTATTTACCTCCACAGGATAAACCGATTACCTGGTTTCGCAGTCTTCTGGTGGGTTGTGCCCAGGCCTGTGCGATCCTGCCTGGTCTTTCCCGTTCTGGTTCAACGATTTTCGCCGGCATTGCTCTGGGGGTTGATCGTGAGAAGATCGCCAGGTTTTCATTTATTATGTCGATTCCTGCAATCCTGGGGGCAGCCGTGTTGCAGTTAGGTGAACTTGTTCAGCATCCACTGGAGAACGGTACGCTCATAAATTTTTGTGCAGGAGCGATAATGGCTGCACTGTCGGGATATTTCGCAATTAAGCTACTGCTCGATATTATTCGTAGAAACAGATTACAGTGGTTCGGTTATTATTGTTTATTGGTTGCCGGCATGGGCTTTTGGTATCATTTTTTCTCATAGTCATCAAACTTGAAGAAGATAGAAGTATAAAGTATATGGATATTCGAACACTCCCGGATACAGAGCGGGAAATATATAACCGGATTAAGAAAAAATATAAACTGACCTTTGATAACCTGAAGGCTGGAGATAAACAGATCCGTTTATTGAAGATAGCTGATCTGGAACAATTCCTGGGAGGTAAAGATCCTTTTGCCAATGTCTCCGAATTTCCTTTTTGGACCCGGCTGTGGGATTCGGCAATGGTTCTGGCTTATGTGCTTGGTAATCAGCAAAAAACCGGGGGAAAGCGGTTGCTTGAATTGAGGGCGGGACTTGGCGCGCCAGGGCTTGCTGCCGCTACCGCCGGCTTTGATGTTACTCTCAGTGATTATGAAGATATAATTATGGATTTTCAAAAGGTAAGCGCAGCCGCTTCGGGGCTTTCAAACATAACGTTCACCCATCTGGACTGGCTGAATCCCGGTGAGATTGAGTCATTTGATATCCTGGCCGGGGCAGAGATACTTTTCCGGGATGACTTTTTTCAACCTCTGCTGAACATTTTTCGAACCTGTCTGAAGCCAGGCGGCGAGATTTATCTGGCCCATGACGCACGGAGACAGAGTCTGCCGAAGTTTCTGGAGTTGGCTCAGGATGATTTTGATATTGGGATGAAAAAACAGACTTTAAGAAATAACGATAAAAATGTGACAATTATAATAAATCGTCTTCGCCGGAAGAAGCAATAACCTGTCGATGATTGAGGATCTCTTCCCATGTCTTTATATCCCGTTAATCTGAACATTGCCAATCGTCTGTGTGTTGTTATTGGTGGTGGGAGTGTTGCGCTCAGGAAGGTTAAAAATCTGCTTGATTGCGATGCTGTTGTTCGGATTGTGAGCCCGTATGTGGAGCCGGGGTTGAAGAAAATTATACTTAAAAATCAGCTGGAATGGTTTGAAAGAGAATATGCTAAAGGTGATTTACAGGGCGCATTTCTCGCCTTTGCAGCAACCAGTGACCCTGATGTGCAGCTGCAGGTGAAAGAAGAGGCACACAAATATCAGGCTATACTCAACAGTGCTGATGATCCTGTAGGGAGTGATTTTCATGTCCCGGCACATTTCAGGCGAGGGAAGATGCTGGTCACAGTGTCCACCGGTGGCGGCAGCCCGGCCATGTCTAAACAGATTCGAGAGAGACTGGAGTTGGACTTTGGTTCGGAATATGAAGTAGTTGTCGATTTCCTGGCTATGGTAAGGGAAGATGTTGTTAATGGTGAGGTCGATTCGTCCACTCGCCAGAAGCTGTTCCACAATCTTTTAAAGGTTGATCTCCTGGGGCTGGTTCGTGAGAGTAACTGGTTTGACTTGCAGATGGTGCTGTTGCAGGAGCTCCCTGAAAACATTGATGCGGTAGCACTTATCAAACGTTTTCTAGATGAACATGATAAAAAATAGAGAGAAGGTTTGGGTTGTTGTCCAATTAGAGATTGTTAAAATTTTAGACTGGAATAGGAATGAATGAGATAAGTGACCTGCTTTTTCTGTCTGTGCTGGGAGTTACTTTTATCGCAGGTGCGGCGTATCTGGTCTTTTTCTTCAGTCAGAATATACAGGTACGAAAAATTGCAAGGATGATTCTGGTTGTTTCAGGGATTCTTCAGACTTTGTATATTATTTCACGTTATATACTGGTAGGGCATACCCCGATAACTTCTCAGCATGAGGCGGTAGTATTTTTTGCCTGGTCAACCACCTGGGCCTATCTGTCGTTCAGGTGGCGATACACCGTAAAGAATTTTGGAACTCTTGTAACCATTCTTATTTTTTCTCTTCTGCTGATTTCTTCTGTTTCATCCCGTGACATAACGCCGCTGGTTCCGGCTCTGCAGAGTTGGTGGCTGCCTGTTCATGCCGGAGTATCCCTTGTTGCATATGGTTTTCTCTCTCTCGCATTTTGTGGAGGGATTATGTATCTGCTTCAGGAGAGGGAACTGAAGAGTAAGCGGTTCGGGTATTTCTTTTCTCGTTTTCCATCACTTGAATCTCTGGATCAGTTGAACAGTCATTGTTTGACTACCGGTTTTGTCTTTTTAACTTTAGGTATTGTGACCGGATCAATCTGGGCTCGGCAGGCCTGGGGAACATACTGGCAATGGGATCCGAAAGAGACATGGTCCTTGATTACCTGGTTTATCTACCTTGTACAAATTCATCAGAGATTTACGGTTGGCTGGCGGGGGAAGAGGGGTGCCGTCATGGCCATTGTCGGTTTTGCTGCAGTTGTCTTCACCCTGTGGGGAGTAACGTATCTGCTGGGAGGAGCCCATAGCTATGCAGGGTGAAAAGATACTGTTACTTGGGGTGAACCATAAGACAACCCCCATTGAGATTCGCGAGAAAATGGCACTTTCGGACGGATATGAAGAACCGCTGACTGCTCTGAAAAAAATCCCGGGTTGCAAAGAGTGTTATCTACTCTCAACCTGCAATCGGGTTGAACTGCTTGTGGTTGTGGAACCTGGTGTAGAGGTTGAAGAGGAGATAATTACCTTTCTTTTTGGCGGCAGCGTCAGTCCGGAAGATTGTCGTCTATACCTGTATATGCATTACGATGAGGATGCCGTGCACCATCTGTTTATGGTGGCTGCCAGCCTTGATTCCATGGTGGTGGGCGAGGCGCAGATTCTTGGCCAGCTAAAGGAGGCCTACC